>JBCCUP010000067.1 GCA_039196715.1 Pseudomonadota bacterium | reverse complement strand
TTTACAACCCTAAGGCCTTCTTCACTCACGCGGCATGGCTGCATCAGGCTTGCGCCCATTGTGCAAAATTCCCCACTGCTGCCTCCCGTAGGAGTCTGGGCCGTGTCTCAGTCCCAGTGTGGCTGATCATCCTCTCAGACCAGCTACGGATCGTCGCCTTGGTGAGCCATTACCTCACCAACAAGCTAATCCGACGCGGGCTCATCTATTAGCGCGAGGTCCGGAGATCCCCCGCTTTCCCCCGTAGGGCGTATGCGGTATTAGCTCGAGTTTCCCCGAGTTGTCCCCCACTAATAGGCAGATTCCCACGCGTTACTCACCCGTCCGCCACTCGTCAGCCAGAAGCAAGCTTCTGCTGTTACCGTTCGACTTGCATGTCTAAAGCATGCCGCCAGCGTTCAATCTGAGCCAGGATCAAACTCTTCAGTTCAAAGTTTTTTGGATGGCGAGCCACCCGAATTGCTTTGCTGATGAGAGCTTCCTGACTAAGTGATTTTTCAATCACTATGGTCGCTTCATCATTTGGCACAAACCCAATGACAAGAGCGCCCACACAAGCTATCTAGTCACTAATTGTTAAAGAGCGGTTTTGTTTCAACCAAGACCGACCATGTTACTGGCATCGAATCTCGGTGTCAACCCCTTCGCTGCGGCCTCTGAAATGCCGACCGCGTCACGAAGCGAGGGCGGAAGTATACGTTCTGAAACGCGGACGTCAATAGCTGCAGACAACTTTTTACGTTCCAGCCTGCGTTGGCTCAGATGTCGCAGGAACTACCCCCTGCAACCTATTGATATCATTGATTTCTGAGCCCTGAGATGCGAAACTAATTGGGATGTGACGTCCCAACCGGGCAGACTGCTGCCCAGAACGCCTTGCCGGGCCTTGAGCAACGTGACCATTCGAACCCCATCACGCCCCCGCCCCCGCATCCTCAACACGCGACGGGGTAACACAGCCTCCCGTCCGATGGCGGTCCGAACCGACCCCCGCCAGGAAACGCCTCGCTTCCGCGGTCTGGCTCTGGTGACACTCGGCGTCGTGGCGTGCGCCGCCGCGCTCGGCGCTGCTTTCCAACAAGGGTGGTTGCCGCAGCCGACATTCGACGCACACGCGCCTGTCGAGCAAACGCCGCTGACCATTCAATATGCCTACTTCTCACCCCCGCAGGTGCGAATGCCCGCCGAGGATGCCTCGCTCGACCAGCCACCCGATGGGCGTGCGCCAGTGGCTGAACCGTCCATCACACCTCTTGGCGCAGGCAACGCGCTGCCGGACGAAGCCGCGCGGTTGCTCCGTATGGCAAGCCTGCGCGCACTGACTGCCGAGAGCCGGGCACGCACCCTGGTTGCCGCTCTCCCGGCACCAGCCTCGGCACCGCTGCCGAGCGAGTTGGCAGCGACGGTCGAGACGACAGCACCAGAGGCACCTGCCATCGAACCCGTGGATGCCGAACCACGTGACCAGATCGCAACTCTGGATTCCGGCAACCAGATTGCCACAATCACCGTGCGATCGGGTGACACCTTCAGTGACATCGCTGACGGCCTTGGCATTCCGCAACAGGATATCTCGCTGCTCCTGAAGACCACAGATGTCACCGAGAAACTCAACCGTCTGCGCCCCGGTGAGCAACTGGTGTTCGAACTCGGCACCGCCGGTGAACTGCTCTCGCTGAGCTACGAGCTTGACAAGGAACACCGCCTCAAAACATCGCGCAGCGCAGACGGCTTCATCGCCCGGAAAGAGTCTCTCGGATTCGACAAACGCCTCATGCAAGCTGCAGGGCGCATCGAGAACTCGATTTTCCTCGCAGCGTCGAATGCGGGCGTTTCCGACGCACTGATCATGCAGGTCGCCGATATCTTCAAGTGGGACGTCGACTTCGCCATGGACATCCGACCGGGCGACACCTTCAAGATCGTCTACGAAGGCCTGTTTGCCGACGGCGACATGAAACGCACCGGCCGGGTCGTCGCGGTTGAACTGAGCGGCAGAGCAAAGGCGCACCGCGCGTTTTTCTACCACCGCGACGGGTACAAGGGCGCGTACTACACCGAAGACGGCCGCTCTCTGGAGAAGCAGTTCCTGAGAAACCCGCTCGAAGTCGTCCGAATCACATCGAAATTCGACCTGCGCCGCCGCCACCCGGTGCTCAACACCATCCGCGCGCACAAGGGCGTCGACTACGGCGCTGCCAGCGGCACGCCCATCTTCGCCACGGGCCGTGGCAAGGTAACCTTCATCGGCGGCAAGGGCGGCTACGGCAAGACAATCATATTGCAACACGGTCGCAAGTATTCGACGCTCTACGCACACATGTCGAGATTTCGCAAGGGCCTCAAGCTGGGTGATCGGGTAGAACAGGGCCAGGTGATCGGCTACGTGGGTAAGACCGGGCTTGCAACGGGGCCGCATCTGCATTATGAGTTTCGCGTCAACGGCCAACACAAGGATCCTCAGACCGTCGAGTTCCCCGGCGCGGAATCGCTGCCCAAGACCGAACTCGCCCGGTTCAAGGCGCAGAGCGAGCAGCCGCGCTACGCGCTCAACGCCCTGCAACTGCCGACGGTCGCACTTGCAGACTGATGTGGATGGGCTCTACGTAGGCCTGATGTGCGGGACCAGCGTCGATGCAATCGACGCAGTCGCTGCACACTGGCAACACGGCCGCCCACACATCGTCGCGACGCATTCGCAGCCCTTGCAAGCGGCGCTGCAACACGATCTGCTCGCCCTGACTCGGGCGGGCCGCGCACAGTTCGACCACCTCTTCGCGCTCGACGCGCAGGTGGCGAGCGCTCACGCCGAAGCCGTCGCTGCGCTGCTATCGACCCACACCATCGCACCCACAGACGTGCGTGCGATCGGTTTTCACGGCCAGACGGTCTACCACGCGCCCACCGCCGACCCGCCCTTCACCGTGCAGCTCGGCGACCCCTCACGGCTGGCAGTGGCCACCGGCGTGCCGGTTGTGGCGGACGTGCGGCGCGCCGACATTGCACTCGGCGGCCAGGGTGCACCGCTGGCGCCGGCCCTGCACGCCGCCCTGTTCGCCTCCGACACGGCGCCGCGCGCGGTGCTCAACCTGGGCGGCATCGCCAACCTTTCCCTGCTGCCCACGGACGGCGCCCCGATCACCGGGTTCGACACGGGCCCGGCAAATGCCCTGATGGACGCCTGGTGTGCTGCCCACCTCGGCACCGCTTTCGATGCCGACGGGCAGCTGGCTGCCAGCGGTGCCACCGACGCCACCCTGCTGCGCCAACTTCGATCCCACCCGTTCTTCGCACAGTCACCGCCCAAGAGCACAGGCAGAGAGCAATTTCACCTTGGCTGGCTGGAATCGGCGATCGGCACACGGAACCTCGCGCACGCCGATGTGCTTGCAACGCTGGTGCAATTGACCGCCACCACCGTCACCGACGCTCTCGCACAGGCGCTGCCGAATTGCGTTGAACTGCTGGTCTGTGGCGGGGGTCGGCACAACGCCGCGCTGATGGCACGACTGCGAGCCCACGTCGACTGCGCAGTCGTGCCCACTGACAGCCACGGCGTGGACGGCGACTGGGTGGAGGCGCTGTTGATGGCGTGGCTCGCTCGGCAGCGGTTGGCCGGCGTGCCTGCCAACTGCCCGAGTGTCACGGGCGCGCGCGCTGCGACGCCGCTCGGCGGGCTCTACCTGCCGCCAGAGGCGGTCTGAGTCAGACCGAAAAGGAGGACCCGCAACCGCAGGTGGTCACGGCGTTGGGGTTGCGGATCACGAACTGCGCCCCTTCAAGACCGTCGGTGTAATCGATCTCGGCGCCGCCGAGGTACTGGATACTCATGGGGTCGATGAGCAACTTCACGCCGGCTGTGACCACTTCGGTGTCGCCGTCCTGGATGGATTCATCGAACGTGAACCCGTACTGGAAACCCGAGCAGCCACCCCCGGAAATGAACACACGCAGCATGAGCTCCGGGTTGCCCTCCTCGGAGATCAACTCACTGACTTTGCCCGCTGCGGCTTCTGTAAACACCAAGCCGTCGTCGTCTGTGGCCTGCCCCACCGCGTCCGCGCTCATGGCACACCCTCCGCTGTTCAATAACCGAGTAAATGGCTCGGGTATTCTTGCCGACAGTGTAGATGACGGTCAAGACGCCTACACGCTAGTCTATGCCCCGACGCCGCCGGCTTGAACCGACGCGCCCGTGGCGAGTCCCTATCGCGTCGTATCCTTTTTTTCACGACACAACTGACTATGACCAAACTCTCCCGCGATCGTTTCACCTACCTCGCCCTTGGGTGTGTCGTACTCGCCGCAGCCTGGCTGTGGCTGGCCCCCACCGGTGCGCGGGCCGCGCCGAACGTCACCTTCACCACACTCGAGGGGCAACGGGTCGACATCACGGCATTGCGGGGCAAGCCTCTGTTAGTCAATTTCTGGGCCACGACCTGCATAGGCTGTGTTGCTGAAATGCCACACCTGGCCGAGCTCTACGAGACCTTCAACGATGACGGCTTTGAGATCGTGGGCGTGGCGATGTACTACGACCCACCCAACCAGGTGCTCGAGCTGACCCGTCAGCGGGCCGTGCCCTACCCGATTTCACTGGACGTGGACGGCCGGATCGGCAAGGCCTTCGGCGATGTCTCGCTCACGCCCACGTCGTTCCTGGTCGACGCCAACGGCAAGATTGTCTTCCACAAGATCGGCGAGCTCGACATGGACCTGCTGCACAACAAGATCGAATCGATGCTCCACGCGGGTTGAGCCGGCGTGCTCTGGATCAAGGCATTCCATGTGGTGGCCGTCGTGAGCTGGTACGCAGGATTGCTGTATCTGCCGAGACTGTTTGTCCACCACGCCCTGACCCCGGCAAGCGACCAAATCACGCTGGCACGTTTCAAGATCATGGAGCGCAAGCTTTACGTGATGATGTGTATCGGCGGCGGTGCGACCGTGACGCTCGGATTGTTTCTCGCGTCGCAACTGCCGACCGACAAGCTGCTCGATGCGACCTGGCTGCACATCAAGGTGGTGCTGGTGAGTTTCCTGATCGCGTACCACTTCTACTGCGGTCACCTGGTGAAGGTCTTTGCCGCCGACCACAACACGCGTTCGCACACGTGGTACCGCTTCTTCAACGAAGTGCCGGCCCTGTTCCTGATTGCGATCGTTATCCTGGCAGTCGTGAAGCCGTTCTGAGTTTGGCTCAGCTACCGCCGGCAGCTTCGTCCACAGGGAACACCAGGGGCCGAAGTTCCTTGAGCGCTTCGCGGTACACCCGCCGTTTGAAATAGATGACCTTGCGAATCGGCGCCCAGTAGCTCACCCAACGCCAGTGGTCGAACTCGGGGTGGCTGGTCGTGGCGAGGTTCACCTGCGTTTCAGGGCACACCATCCGCAGCATGTACCAGATCTGTTTCTGGCCGATGCACACCGGGTGCTGGTTGCGCCTGACATAGCGCTTGGGCAGGTTATAGCGCAGCCACTCACCGGTGCGACCCATGATCTCCACGTCGCCCGGGCGCAACCCGGTTTCCTCGTAGAGCTCGCGGTACATCGCCTCTTCAGGCGATTCCTCCATGTCGATGCCACCCTGCGGAAACTGCCAGGCGTTCTGGCCGCATCTGCGCGCGAGGAAGACCTGACGGTGGGTGTTGGACAGGATGATCCCGACGTTCGGTCGGTAACCGCTTGAATCGATCATGGTGTACTGTAATACACATCTTCCGCACGGATGTCCACGTCAGTTCATGTGCGCGGCAGGGTCACTCCACGTTGGCCCTGGTATTTGCCTGCACGATCACCGTAGCTCACATCGCAGACCTCATCGGACTCCAGGAACAACATCTGTGCCACGCCTTCGTTGGCGTAAATACGCGCGGGCAACGGTGTGGTGTTGGAGAACTCCAGCGTCACATGCCCCTCCCACTCCGGCTCGAGCGGCGTCACGTTCACGATGATCCCGCAGCGGGCGTAGGTCGACTTGCCGAGGCAGATTGTCAGCACCGAGCGCGGGATGCGGAAGTATTCGACCGTGCGCGCCAGGGCGAAGGAATTGGGCGGGATGATGCAGGAATCGCCCTTGAAGTCGACGAAGGAGCCGGCGTCGAACTCCTTCGGGTCGACAATCGCGTTGTTGACGTTGGTGAAAATCTTGAATTCGTCGGCACACCTGACGTCGTAGCCGTAGCTCGACGTGCCGAAGGACACGACCTTTCGACCGTCGACCTCGCGCACCTGCGTCGCTTCGAACGGCTCGATCATGCTGTGGGACTCGGCTTGACGCCGTATCCAGTTGTCAGACTTGATGCTCACCGCGCTGGTCCAGGCAAAACCGCGATGGTATCACGACACCCGCCGACGCCTCCGCCGAGCAGACACTGGAATCAGGGCCAGTGCCAGCAGCCAAAGCGCACCACCCCCACCCGAACCCCCAGCGGTGTCGCCGGCTGCCGTGACAACACCGTCACGGCTGACCTGCCACAGGAAGCGCGCGTGCGTGGTGCGCCCGGCCGACTCGACAAACACCGACACCGGAAACTGACCCTCACGCTGCAGGTTGCCCTCAACGCGCCCGCCGGTCGCCTGCAGACCGGTGGGCAAACCGACCACGTCGACGCTGACCACGCCACCCACGCCGTCGAGCAGGTCGAGTGACACCGGTGTGCCCACCGCGTCAGCGCGGTCGGCGTAGGTCGGCAGGGCGGGGGCCACGGCATCCGCGCGGCCGACAGCCACATTGACCACATGCCCCGTCGACGGCACCCCGTCGGCGTCGAGCGCGAACAGCCACCACGGACCGGGCACGATGACGTTGGGGTTGGCGTGTACGGCGAGCTCGTAAACCGTGTCGGTGTGCGGCGTGGCCGACACGCGCAGAAAGCGCTGGTCGGAGTTGTTCGAGTGTGTCGTGCTGCCGAGGCGCACCATGCTGAACCCGTTGACGGGGCTCGCGGTCTTGACGAACAGGTTGCCACCTGAGCGTGCCTGATCACCGGCGAATTCGATGGTCGGGCGCGAGGCTGGGGTACCGTCACTGCCGAACAGGTACGGCGGGGAGAAGATCTCGACGTTCGGGTGGTTCACGCCACACCGAGGGCCACACAGCCCGCCCCCGCCCGTGAGGATACGGCCGTCCTGCAACAGCACGGCGATCGAGTGGTAGTTTCGGGGCACGCGGTGGTTGGCCATGGCGCGCCACTGCCGCGAATCGGGGTTCCAGATCTCGGGCGTCATGACCGATTGACCGTCACTGAACTGGATGCCCGTCTGGTTGCCGCCGACGACAAACACCTCGCCGTTCGGCATGACCACACTGTTGTGGTACGTGCGCGGCCGCACCATGTTCGCGACCGATCGCACCACCGGCGCTGCGCCGTTGATGTCGATGGTCAGCGCGGACGCCGTGGACGATGGTGAAAAGCGTTGGTCACCGCCGCCGGTCAGCAGCAACTTACCCTCGTCGTACATCACCGAACTGCCGAACTGGCGCACGCGGTTCTCGCCAAGCCGCGTCCCTGCCGCCGACACCCCGCCCAATCCGCCGGTGTCGAACCAGTGCATCGTCGGCGTTGGCCCGGCGTGAAAGACCCGGCCGTTCGGCGCCAGGTGCATGAACGCGAACCACTGGCCGCTGGTGCCCGTGCCACCGGCGCTGTTCATGATGTTCTGTTCGCGTTCGAGCGTGGCCATGGACGCGCGCGGCAAACCGCTCCAGCCCACCCCGGGCTGCCAGAGCTCCGAGTTCGAGCCAGCCCGCTTGGCAAAGGTGGCGAAGGCGTCGCCCTCGGCCAGGGTGACCACCGTGCCGTACCAGCGAGCGTGGTCCATGTTGTCTTCGGCGAGCCACGTGTCGCCGTCGAGTCGGCTCGTCAACCTGAGCGCGGGGTTGCCGCCAGCCACGAGCACGGTGCCGTCGGCCAGAATGGACGATCCGGCGCAGAACATGTCGTGTCGCCGGTTCGGCAGGTTGACGATGCGTTCGCTGGTCGGATCAAACGAGGCCGCGTAGGTGAACTGGTCCGCGGTGGGAAACGCATCCACCTCGTTTGACGCCCAGGTGGTCACCGTGCCGTCCGCTTGTTGCAGGGCCGAAACCGGCACGAAGGGCCACGCGATACTCGCACCCCAGGCACCGACCTCCGCGGGGTTGGCCGCCACCACGTTGCCGAACAGCGTGCCCGCGGCGACCACGCCGCACAGACACACCCGCCCTGTTTGCACCACTTGCGCTAACACTTCCACAACGGACCCAGCTCGCAGATTCCATCCATCGGGGCCAGTATGACAAGCTTGGCCCAACGCGACGATTCATATGACATACCGCAGTGTTGGAGTTATGCCCCACCCGCGTGTTCACGTCAAGATACCGTCACCCCGAAGCACGCACAAGTGTGCAGATCGAAATTCGAGCGTTGGTGACAGCCGTGTTCGGCCACACGGACGCCGAGGTTCCGCTGCTCAGGTGTTTTCGATCACGATCTTCGGAAAACGCGCGCTGAAATCCCGCGCTCGGCGCGACAGCGCTGCGCTCATCGCGCGCGAAATGGCCTTGTACGAATCGGCAATGGCACCGTCGGGGTCAGCCACCACCGTGGGGGCACCGCCGTCGGCCTGCTCGCGAATCTGAATGTCGAGCGGGAGCCCACCGAGGAAACGCACGTCGTAGTCGGACGCCATGCGCTGTCCACCGCCCTCGCCGAAGATCGGCTCCTTGTGCCCACACGCGCTGCATATGTGCACAGACATGTTCTCGACCACCCCGAGTACGGGCACTTCAACCTTCTCGAACATCTTGAGGCCCTTGCGCGCGTCGAGCAGGGCGATGTCCTGCGGTGTTGTGACAATCACGGCACCGGCCACAGGCACCTGTTGGGAGAGCGTCAGCTGAAGGTCACCCGTGCCCGGCGGCATGTCGACGATCAGGTAGTCGAGCGCCTGCCAGTTGGTCTCGTTCAGCAACTGCTGCAGCGCACCGGTCACCATCGGCCCGCGCCAGACAACCGGCGTGTCGTCGTCCACCATGAAGCCGATCGACATCACCTGAACGCCATGGGCCAGCTTGGGCTCGATCGTCTTGCCGTCCGGGCTGTCCGGTCGCCCGCTGACGCCCATCATTCGGGGCTGGCTGGGGCCGTAGATGTCGGCGTCCAGAATGCCGACCTGAGCACCGTCCGCCGCGAGCGCGAGGGCAAGGTTGCAGGCAGTTGTCGACTTGCCCACACCGCCTTTGCCCGACGCCACGGCGATGATGTTCTTCACCGACTCCAAGCGCTTGAGCGTGCGCTGCACCGCGTGCGCCTGGACGCGCGTGTCGACGGCGACGACCACGTCGGCGACGCCCTCCAGTGCACGCACCCGCTCCGCAATCGTCTCGATGAACGCGGCGTGCGCCCCGCCGCAGGGGAAACCGAGCGCGACGTTGACGCTGACGCGGTCACCGTCGACCGACACCGACTTGAGCGCCCCGGCCTCGGCGAGCGTTTGGTCGAGGTAGGGCACCGCCAGGTCGGCCAGGTGGTCGCGGATCACGGCATCGGTCAGCATGAGGGGTGCTCGGCTCGTCACGGGGCGGGACTCTCCAGAGTACTGGAGCAGGCCAATCAGCGTCTAGCGTGGGTGTTCGCGCCGCTTGTGTGGAGCACACCGTCCCCAGGCGGTAAGCTACGGGGTTGTCCACGACACCCCAATCGAGCACCACCATGCCGCACGCCCCGCGTGAGATCCTGATCACCAGCGCCCTGCCCTACGCCAACGGTGCGATCCACCTCGGCCACATGGTCGAGTACATTCAGACCGACATCTGGGCGCGCTTTCAGCGCATGCGGGGTCATTCGCTGCAATGGGTGTGGGCCGACGATGCCCACGGCACACCGATCATGTTGCGCGCCCAGAAAGAGGGGCTGACACCGCAACAACTGATCGACCGCTACCACGCCGAGCACAAGGCCGATTTCGACGACTTCCTGCTGAGCTACGACAATTTCCACAGCACGCACTCGGCGGAAAACCGCGAGCTCGCAGAGCGCATCTACCGTGCCTTGCGCGACAACGGACACATCAGCGTGCGCACCATCGCGCAGCTCTACGACCCGGAAAAGGAGATGTTTCTGCCCGACCGCTACGTCGAGGGCACCTGTCCGAACTGCAAATCGGAAAACCAGCGCGGCGACAACTGCGAGGTCTGTGCCGCAACCTACGAACCCACCGATCTGATCAACCCACGGTCCATGGTTTCGGGCGCGACCCCGGTGCTCAGGGATTCCGAGCAGTACTACTTCAAGGTCAGCGACTTCGAGGACACGCTCCGCAGCTGGCTCGCCAACGATCAACTGCAACCCGAGACCGTCAACAAGATCCAGGAGTGGTTCGAAGACGGCCTGCGCGACTGGGACATTTCACGCAACGCGCCCTACTGGGGTTTCGAGATTCCCGACGCCCCCGGCAAGTACTTCTATGTCTGGCTGGACGCGCCGATCGGCTACATCGCGAGTCACAAGAACCTGTGTGCCCGCACCGGTGATGACTTCGAGCGGCATTGGGCGCCGGACTCGACCACCGAGCTCTACCATTTCATCGGCAACGACATCGCACGATTCCACACGCTCTTCTGGCCTGCCATGCTCAAAGGCGCCGGCATGCGACTGCCGAATGCGGTGTTCTGCCACGGATTTCTGACCGTCGACGGTGCGAAGATGTCAAAGTCGCGCGGGACGGCCTTCCAGGCACGGACCTACCTCGAGCACCTCGAGCCGGAATACCTTCGGTATTACTTCGCCAGCAAGTTGTCCGACGGCGTCGACGACATCGACCTCAACCTCGGTGACTTCGTTGCACGTTGCAACAGCGACCTGGTCGGCAAACTCGTCAACATCGCCAGCCGCTGCGCGAGCTTCATCAGCAAGCGCTTCGACGGCAAACTCGCCAGTGAGCTGCCTGACACGGCCCTGTTCACCGACGCTGCCGCCGCGGCTGACACCCTCGCCGCGCACTTCGAAGCACGCCGCTACGGCCACGCGATGCGCGCGATCATGGCGCTGGCCGACGCCGCCAACGAGTACATCGCCGCGGCCGAGCCCTGGGTTGCGATCAAGGACGAGTCGCGCCTGAACGAGGTGCACCAGAGTTGCACGCTGGGGCTCAACCTGTTCCGCCAGCTCGCGGTTTACATTGCCCCGGTGCTGCCTGAGCTCGCGGAAAAAACCGCCGCCTTTTTCAACACCGACGCGTTGCAGTGGCAGGATGCGCAGCACCCGTTGCTCGACCACGGCATCAACCGGTTCAAGCCGTTGCTGTCCCGCATCGAACCGGCAAAGATCGACGCGCTGATCGAATCGACCAAGGCGGCCGCGGCGGCTGAAGCGCAGCCGTCACCAACCGGTCCCCTGGCCGACGACCCGGTCAAGGACACGATCGACTACGCGGCCTTCGACGCCGTCGACCTGCGCGTCGCCGAGATCGTCGCCGCCGAGCCCGTCGAGGGCGCCGACAAACTGCTGCGCTTGACACTCGACCTCGGCGGCGAGCGTCGGACGGTATTCGCCGGCATCAAGGCAGCCTACGAGCCCGATGCCCTGACCGGACAACTCACGGTCATGGTCGCGAACCTCGCGCCACGCAAGATGCGCTTCGGGCTCTCCGAGGGCATGGTCCTGGCCGCTGGACCGGGCGGGACAGAATTGTATATTTTGAACCCGGATTCGGGCGCCAAGCCCGGCATGCGAGTGAAGTGAACTGAATCGACGCGGGACGTCGGGACGACAGCGGAAGGCAGTACCGGTTCGCACCGCGCGCCGGGCGGGTGCCTCAGATCCGGATGTCCGTTTCGCCACACACCCGGTACGCCCCTTCGCGCAGGTCGCCCAGACCGAGCCTGCCCAGCTGCTGCAGGTGCAGCCGGTCGAGTGACAGCCCGACACCGGCGAGCAGCGCCTCGATGCAGTTCACGCTGGCCTGCCGCATCGTCACCGCCAGGGTGGTGTCTCCCTGCCCGCGCACGTCGAGCACCGGTGAGTCGCCGTGTTGCGTGTCCGACCCAACTCGCGCTCGAAGGGCCTCCAGCTGGTCCGGTTCGACCGGTCGCGAGGTCGTCGCGAGGTAGACGCGGGGCTTCTTCTCCAGCCGCCGCTTGATTCGTTGGGTCCAACGTGCGTCGTCGCTGAGCAACACCAGCCCGGTGACCTCGGGGCCCAGCAGGTTCGCATAGTAGTAATAGCGGTCCCCGGCACGGTCTTCGAGCAGCGCCAGCACTGACGGGTGTGCCGTGTCTCGGGTGGTGCAGCCGAAGGCGAGCGGCTTGTGCAACACGATGTATTCAAAGCCCGCGATCGACATCGGTTTGCCGTCAAAGGTCACTCGACTGCCGTCGGCCACGTCGAACTCGGGGTCAATGACCACCGTGCCGTCAACGGCAATGCGGCCTCGGCGGACGAAGTACTTGGCCTGATTTCGACTCATCGCAACACACAGCGAGAGGAACTTGCTTAAACGCATGGGGCGAGGCGGTGACAGGAACCCGATCTGGCGCGCTAGGATACACGATCCACCCCGTGCCCCGCCCGACCGCGCTAGCGGTCGTTGCTGCTCAACCGATAGCCGACACGGAACCCGCCGAAATGCCGGCCGTTCACGTACACCGGCACCGACATGTCGAACATGATCTCGCCGGTGTCGCGCCGGTAGATCTGCAACATGTGCGGCTGTTCGTGCCGCCCGACCGTCCGCCCGACGTGGTCAGCGAACACCCGCTTGGTGCGGTTGCCGACAATGTCGAGGGTGCGTCGACCGGTCAGCGGTTTGCTGAACCGCAGGTTGTGTGTCGGCACGTAGCCGGACCGGTCAGCGGTGATCGCGAACACGATGTGCTCGTCAAGGTCCAGAATCGGTTCCTGAATCGCAGGCAGGTGGTTGTCACACCAGTCGTCGAAGCGGGTCTTGTATTTCTTCGGGTCTGTCGCCCGTATCAATTCGTAGACGGGTTCGAACAACTGGTCCTCGCTGTAGATGCGGTTGGCCAGCCCGCGCTCGAGTGCCGCGCCGATCGCCGGGGAGGCCTCCTTGGCAATGTCGAGCACGTGCTCGTGAAAGGGGTCGGTGAACTCGGACGTGGTGGGCTTGAACGTTGTCACCGTGCTCGCGAGGTAATTCGCATCGAGCGCCAGCTCGTCCGACACCGCCTTCACCTGCGTTGCCATGTCCTCGTACCGGTTGCCGAACCCGTGCAGGTCGACCAGGGATTGATCGACATCGGACAACCGGTTCGACTGTGCGTCGCTGGAGCTGCCCATCTGCGAAATCAACGAGGTCAGCGTAGACACGCACTCTTCAATCTGACCCATCGAGTCGTTCGCGCCCCGAACCGACGCGCGCCCGTCCTCGATACTCTGCTTGGACTTGTCGATACTCGACGAAATTTCCCGGGCCGAAACGGCCGAACGTTTGGCCAGTTCCCGCACCTCGTTGGCCACCACGGCGAAGCCGCTGCCGCGCTCTCCCGCGCGCGCCGCCTCAACCGAGGCGTTGATGGCCAGCAGGTTGGTTTGGAAGGCGATCTGATCGATCGTGTCGCTGAATTGCTCGATGCTGCCGGCGTGCTCGGCAATGCTGCTCATGGAGTTGACCACATCGGCCACCGCAGCACGCCCGGTCTGCGCCGCACGTTCGACGTCTTCGACCAGGTGGTAGAGCCGCGAGGTCAGGTCGCGGTTGAGGTCGATCGATTCGCGCAAGGAGGCGAACTCGGTCTTGAGCTCAGCCATGAGACCGGCGAACTCGTTCGATTGGCCCGCCAGTGCACTGATTTTCGGTAACGCAGCTTCGATGTTGTTGGTGCGGCTTTTGGTCTGCCGCACAACCGCGTTGATGTTGCCCACCAGCGTGAGCAGCGTGGCACGCACATCGGCACTCGACACGGCGTCGAGCTCCCGTCTGGGCACGTCCAGATCGCAATCGGCGATCCGTTTGAGCACGGCTGACACGGCTCGGTGTTCACGCGGCGTCCTGCGCGCGGCGCCGGTCCATTTTCCCAGCGCAGTTCTCTTCGGCATCGGGCTCACTCGTACGTCCAATTGTACAGCGGATGGCGAGGCGCGTCCGTGCGCTGACATCCGTCCCTATCCGCTCAGATCGCCCACGAGACGAAATACTGAACCGGTTTCACGCACACATGTTCGCGTGTGCGCAAACAGTAACACCGGTGACACGCCACGGTCGGCACCTGCGTCGGCAACAGGCTCCCCTTATTATACAGCCCTGTCACCACCGGTCGGCAGTGCGTCAACGTGCCTTCGCCCCGGCCGTGTCAACGTCGCCCTCGACCACCGCCTCCGCCGCGGCGGTGATCGTACGTTGCGAGTCCTCGGCCAACGGCTGCGAGCCGTCGGGCAATTCGATCTGCACGCGCCGATGCGCCAGTGCAATGCCGTTCTCGTAGAGCGCGTCGCGCACGCGCTGGTACACCACCCGGCGCAACAGAAACTGTTCGCGTGGCTTGCAGGTGAACTTGGTGCAGATGACCAGCACACCGTTCTCCACACGCCGGACGCCCTGCGACTTCAACGGTGCCAGGAAATTCGGGCCGTGCACCGGATCGTCGAGCAACGCGAGGCCAATGCGTTTGACGATCTTGCGTATCTTTTCGATATCGGCTTCGTACGGCACCTGGAACTCCTGCTTGTAGATCACCCAGTCCCGGTTGTGGTTGACCACCACGAGCAACTCACCGAACGGGATGGTCTGCACTGCGCCCCGGTGGTGGCGCAGGCGCATCGATCGAATGGAGATGCGTTCGACTTCACCGCGGTACTCGCCGAATTCGATGTACTCACCAACCCGAAACGCGTCGTCGATCAGAAAGAAGATGCCCGAGATGATGTCCTTGACAAGCGCCTGGGCACCGAAACCGAGCGCGATGCCGACAACCCCGGCACCGGCCAACAGCGGGCCGATGTCGACACCGAAAGACGACAGCACAATCATGAAGGTGATGATCGCGATGACGGTCAGGGCGAACCCGCGGAAGAGCGGCAGCAGGGTGCCCAGGCGAGACTCGACGATGTGCGTACCGCCTTCGCCGTCACTGGAGGCGTCGCCGCTGTCCTCGACCGCCCGAGCGTGCTCCCGCTCGATGTAGCGGGAGAGGGTTCGCGAGAGCACCGTCCAGATCACGCTGGCCACCATCAAGGTCACCGCGACCCTCAACAGCGCCCCGGTCACCTCACGGCCAAGCGGTGTCGCGGCCAGCGCGACCAGGTCGATCAGCACCGCCTGAACCAGCGCAACACCGCCGAGCGCCACCAGGCCGATCGAAACACCGGCGAGTGCCCCGTCGGTGTGCGCCGCTGCACCGGAGGCCGCGGCATGCGCACGCGCCCGCAAGATGACTCGGCGCACGTACCACGCCGCCGCAAACGCGAGGCTCGCCACCACCACAGCTGCCGCTTCACGCGATTCCCCGGCGAACGTGCGGCCCGCCCAGACGGCGAACAACAGCACGACGCCGGTCGCCACGAGGCCGATGTGGTTCGACACGGAGAACGCGGTTTCCCCCGTTCCCGTGCGCGCAGTGGTGTCCAGCTGCGCATCGGCGTCGATCTGACCCCGGTGCAACGTCAGCAGCGTCACGCCGGTGATCAGAGCGGCACCGATGATCTCCCACACCGACACCAGCACCGCCGGCACCGCCAGCAACAGAAACATGCCAGCGTTCAATGCAAAGAAGGCCGCGACAAAGACCACGGACACAAACCACGAGGCCACGCTCCGCGCTGTCCGGTCAGACAGCCGGGGCAGACGCAGTCCGCTGGCATTCGGCGCGAACAGCAGCCGCGCAAGCACAAGCGCCGCGCCAGCGCTCGTCAATGCACTGAACCAGCCGATCAGAAAAAGC
Source organism: Pseudomonadota bacterium (assembly GCA_039196715.1). NCBI lineage: Bacteria > Pseudomonadati > Pseudomonadota > Pseudomonadota bacterium. The sequence continues at coordinate 9,631 of JBCCUP010000067.1, read as the reverse complement.
CGCATGGGGTCGAAGCGGTCGAAGTAGAGCAGCGACACCACTCGGCCCGCCACGGTGAAGGCGAGCAGCTGGCCCAACTCGGGCAGCGCCCTGACGCTCAGCGCGACCACACGAAACCACACGGTTTCGGTCTCGTCGGAGCCTGAGGCATGGCGGAAAAAGCCCCGCAACACGCGCCCGACCACGTGGGCTGCAACGAGGCCAACCAGCACCATCAAGGCGAGGTTCGCCAGGCCAACACCCATACGTGACCACCCTTGCAAATCAGTCAGTAGGATGAAGGCGTGCTGTACGATATCACCCAACCTCGGCACGGTGTCGGACAAGGCTGCGGCGCTGGCAATCGCATTGGCCGAGCCCGCCCTGAGGCTCTCGAGGACGCGCGACAAGCCCCCCTCTGACGCACTGTCGCGCGTGGTTGTTGCGATTGCGGCAGCCCGCTCGTGCAAGGCCTGGAGCAACAGCTGGCGGGTCTGGTTGTCTGTCAGTGGCGCAACCAGGGCATCGACCTCGCCCACTGGCAGCTGCGCCGGCAAGACGACGTCCACACCACGTGCCTCGGCGGAAGAGATCGCCAAGGCCGCCGCGCTCTGTGCCCACGCCACGCCCGAGGTGCACAGCAGCAGGCACAGCAGCAGGGCCTGAACCGACGCTGTGCAGACGTGCGCCACACCCCCTTCGTTGTATCCGCGAACCGGCTCGACACGCGCCATGAACCCTCCTCTGAAACGGACCACGGCAAACCTGCAACCCGCGGCGAGGTGTTGATCACGCGGTACCGTGTGGCATGCCCCATCACTACCACCGACACCTGCCTGGCGCAATTCACCCAGGGGTTTCCCCTAGGCTCGGACCCCCGGTGGGGCGACACGGCGACCGGGGCGCTGCGCGGGACTCACGCGTCGCTGGGCTGCGCGCCACCGAAGCAGTCGGCGTATCGCTGGGCGAGTACCCGGTAGCCGTTTTTGTTCAGGTGCTGCCAGTCCCGCGGACCGTGCACCGGCGTGCCCGCCCCGGTCACCACCCGCAACGCCGGGCTGGCATCACAGAACCGCCAGCCAAGGGCCGCAACCGCGGTCAACACCCGCTCGCGCACGGTCTCGTGGCGGCGCGTGTTGGCGTCACCCGTGGTCGGGAAGAACGGCAAGCCAGCGTAACTCTGCGTCCTCAGCGCGCCGCGGAAGTCGTAGCTGCTTGCCACCGCCGGGATATAGAGAAACTGCAACTGCCGGCCCGGGTACCTCGACGCGACCGTCTGGAGGCTGCCGAACAGCGCGTCCAGGGCCTGGTCGATCTCGTCGTTGGAGAGCTCCAGCGCTGCGGACTGCGGAAAATCACCGAACAGGATGCCAGACGCGCTGCGCGGGTACCCTGGCGGCGAGGCGCTGTTGCCCGCCGTGCGTGTTGGCAACGCTGCGCGTCCAGATCGGAACTTCTGATACACGTAGTCAAACACCGGCATCAGAAACCGCGCCGTGTACTTTGCCTCGCTCGAGCGGTGGTTCTGCTCTCTCAATACATCGTTGAGGTCGTTGCCCTCGTAAAACACGAACGTCAGGTGCGACACCGCATCGCGGGAGAAGCCGAGCGCGGTGGCGTGTTCGAGCATGCGTCGGCATCGCCGCTCCTCGGTCACCGTGCCAATCGCACCGTAGCCGCTGCGCGCGAAGCTGATGAACTGACGGCCGTCGGTCGGCTCGAGTTTGTTGAACAAGCCGTAGCGGGGGTCCGATGACAGCCACTCGTCCCCGCCGCCTTCGGCGAAGCTGTCGCCGAGCACCACCTCGAAGCGAGGTGTGTTGGACGCCCGGTTCGGATCGAGGTAGATGAAACTGCGGTAGCAGGGCGAGATCAACCGGACGATGTCGAACGGCAAGCGGTGTGCAAAAGACGGTGAGGTGTACACGAGCGCGGCGTTCACACCCAGCAGCAACACCCAGGTTACGGCGCCGACTATGGCATTGTCTCGCGTGAACACCGCACCGCGCAGCCGATCAATCCAGCTCATACGCGGTCTCGTAGTTGAGCCGGAGTCGTTCGTCCTGCTCGGCCTTGAACAAGACACAGTTCCCAACCGCCAGCACGTCGAGTTCGGTGCCCATGAAACACCGGAACGCGTCCGTGGCCGTGCACACGATCGGCTCCCCGCGAACGTTGAACGACGTGTTGACCAGCAGCGGGCAGCCGGTCTTGGCGTGAAAACGGGAGATCAACGCGTGGTAGCGCGGGTTCGTGTCGGCGTGCACCGTCTGGATCCGCGCCGAGCAGTCGACGTGGGTGATCGCCGGGACGTCGGACCGCGGCACGTTGAGTTTCTCGATGCCGAACAGCTGTTCGTGCTCGGCCCGGATCGGGTGCTGTTTGTCGGGGTGCACGTCAGCCACCAACAACATGTACGGGCTGTCGCTGTCGTGGTCAAACCACTGCCCCACGTGCTCGCGCAGCACACTCGGCGCAAACGGGCGAAAGCTCTCTCGGTACTTGACCTTGAGGTTCAGTTGTTTTTGCGTGGAAGGGGAGCGCGGATCGGCGAGGATGCTGCGCGCACCGAGCGCGCGCGGGCCGAACTCCATCCGACCCTGCATCCAACCAACCGCGTGCTGCTCGGCGAGGGCCGTGGCGATGCGCTCCAGCGTCTCGTCGTCGCCGCAGCGGTGGAAACGGGCGCCGCACGCAGTGAGTTCCGCGGCGATATCGTCGTCACTGTACTCGGGCCCGAGGTACGCCCCACGCATCGCATCCCGCTCCACTGGCGGCTGCCGCGGTTGACCGTGGTCGATGTGCCAGGCAGCCAGCGCTGCGCCAAGCGCACCGCCGGCGTCACCAGCAGCGGGTTGGACCCAGAGCCCGTCGAACACCCCCGCGCGGTGCAGCAGGCCGTTGGCCACGCAGTTGAGCGCCACGCCGCCAGCCAGGCACAGGTTGCGCTCCCCGGTTTCGCGCGCAACGCTGTGGGCCAGCTTCAGGACAATCTCCTCGGTCACAGCCTGGATCGACGCGGCAAGGTCCATCTCGCGCTGGGTCAACGGCGACTCGGGTTTCCGTGGCGGTCCCCCGAACACGGCGTCGAAGCGAGCGTTGGTCATCGTCAGCCCGGTCGCGTAGTCGAAGTAGCGCATGTCGAGCTGGAAGCTGCCGTCCTCGGCGACGTACAGCAGTGTGTTCTTGATGGTATCCGCGTAGACCGGCCTGCCGTAGGGTGCGAGGCCCATGACCTTGTACTCGCCGGAGTTGACCTTGAAGCCGGTGTAGTAGGTGAACGCGGAGTACAGCAAGCCGAGGGAGTGCAGGAAATGCAACTCCTTGACCACGCTCAGCTCGCGACCGTGGCCAACCGCGAGCGAGGTGGTCGTCCACTCCCCCACCCCGTCCAGTGTCAGAACCGCCGCGCGTTCGAATGGCGACGGAAAGAACGCGCTCGCTGCGTGCGACAGGTGGTGCTCCGAAAACCGCAGGCGCGTTGACCAGTCGACCTGATCACCGAGCGCCTCGTCCAACGATTGGGTGAGCAGCTTGCGTTGAAACAGCTTGTCCTTGACCCACAGCGGCATGGCTGCAGCAAAACTGCGAAATCCGCGCGGCGCGAACGCGAGGTAGGTTTCCAGCAGACGCTCGAACTTCAGAAACGGCTTCTCATAGAACACCACCTCGTCGACCGCGGACGGCTCGAGACCCGCGTGCGCCAGGCAGAATCGCACGGCGTGGTGCGGGAAGCCGGCGTCGTGTTTCTTCCGCGTGAAGCGCTCCTCCTGCGCCGCCGCGACGACCTCTCCGTCCTGGACCAGGCAAGCCGCGCTGTCGTGGTAAAACGCCGAAATGCCGAGAATGACCATCGCTAGAACAGCGTGTAGATGAACGGTGCAACCACGGAGCCCTTGGCGATGACCAGCAAGCCGCCGATGATCACCATCACGATCACCAGGGGTGCCAGCCAGAGCTTCTTGCGCACACGCAGGAAGGTGACTAATTCGGCAAGCACGTCGAACATGTCAGGCTCTCTCAGAAGGGGTTCTTGAACGCATCGAGTCGATCCGCGTCGATCTCGCGAAGCGTCCAGTAGGACGCCAGACGCCGCGGCCGCAGGCGCAACTCATCGCGACCGGCCACACGCATCACCAGCGCCACCGGTGTAAACAACAGAAAAAACACGATGCCGAGAACGATCGGGCTGACGATCGCGCCGAGCAACAGCCCGAAGCGCATCCAGAGGCGATTGAGTGGCAACAACAGATCGGGTTTCGTGAGCGTGCAAATCAGCAGCAGACCCGCGACGCCGAGCGCCACAACCGCACCGACACGGCCGTCGGTCAGCCAGAAGTACGCGGCCACACCGGCGAAGACCGTGGTAAAAAACGCCCCGAACCGTCGGTTCGTCGGCAACTCCGGGGTTGTGTTCACAACGTGTCCTCACGACGTGTCGACGTACGAGTGCGCTGTCTCGGCACCGTTGATCGGTGTGTCCGACACCCAACCTGCCAGCGGCCGCCAGAGACGGTCACACCGGCGTGCGCACCAGTGCACAAAAAACGGCTGAGATCGGGGCTAAACGTGCCAGCGAACCGGTGTGGAAACTGTGACGAAGGACACAAAAGCCGGGCGCAAACTTGGACAATTCGTCGGCTCGAGGGTGCGTCAGCGCAGATCACCGATCTGCGCTGGACCAGTCGTGGTTGGTTAGCACGGTGCCCGTGCCGGGATGGCCGACGCCGCGCTGCACGAGGCCCGTGCTACTGCAGGAATTCGACGTCGACGCCGTAGACCGTGAACCCACTGGTCGAGGTGTGTTCGAAGGTCAGGGTGTTGACACCGTCCTGCCACCACCCCGCGCTGGTCTCGAAACCGATCCGGACCGTGCTCTCGTTGTTGGCACCTTTGGCGTGGTCGCCAAAAAGCGTGAACGGCTTGCGCCCGTTGATCGACATGCGTCCCTCTTCGCGGACTTCGGCGTCGTGCACTGTCAGGTAGACGCGCGCTCGCGTGGCCGCCTGCGGCTTTTGGACCTCGACGGTCACGGTTTGTCGCGGTTCGCGGCTCCAGAGTTCGGCCGGCAGACCGGTGGTGACCTGCTTCGGTTGCGGCGGCACGGCCGGCTTCGGGGCCGTCATCCGCGACGCGAGGTGAAACACGTCCGATGCGCCTTTGTCCGGTCCGCCGCCCTTGTAGCGGTCGTTGACGCCGGGAATGACAACCCCGGTATCCACCAGAGGACTGCCGTCAACCGGCTTCAGCGAGGTGTACAGACCCGGATTGCCAAACGCACCGTTGGGTTCCACGCGGGCAATCCGCTTGAAATCCGAAAAGCGATTCAGTTCCACGGCGTCACCGCGGTCAAACCATTCGAAGACGCCGCCGCCGGTTCGGGTTGTGAACCAGTGGTTGTAGTCGAAGGTCGGGTTTTCGATGTGGTAGATCCCGATCTTGACGTCGGTAAGCCGGCTGTCGGCGGTCGACATGATGACATTGTTCTTGAACGCCACGTTCTTGATCGGCTGGCTGTGCTCGTCGTGGCCCCACCACAGGTTCAGTGCCGGGCCACCGCCGTCACGCACCATGGTGTTGTGGTAGAAAAAGACGTTGCGCGTTGCAATGCCCTCGTCTTCGCCGCCAACGGTGTTGAACTTGACGAAGGACTGCCGCGGTGTCACGCGGTCAAAGGTGTTGCCGATGAAGTAGTTGGGGCCGGGCGCCAGGGGTGCGACGCTGATCGTGTTGGCGGACCCACCGGTGATGCGGTTGCGAAAGAACTTGTAGTTCGAGCAGACGCCGTCCACCTCGACGTTGTCGTCGCGCGCCGAGCCGATCACGTTGTCGTAGACATCGATGTTGACTGCGGTTTGTGCACCGGCCCAGCCGGTCAGGCGGTAGTAGTGATCAACCCGCTCGGACGTGGCGAGCGCGGCATCCTCGTCACCACAGTGCCGGAAGTTGTCAAACCCCCCCTCAACTGTGTTGGCTCGCACCACCAGGCCCATGCCGACCGCGTTGCCGGTTACGTGGTCGTTGTTGTCGAACTGGACCGCGTTGTACAGCCCGTTGATCGCGTTAAGCTCGACGAGGTTCGCGTCGTTCTCGACCCCGTGCCCGGGCGGAAACTGAAAGCAGCGGTTCATGAGCACACCCCAGCGACCCTTGCCGGTGATCACGCTGTTGCGCACGACGATGCCGCGGCACGTGTCGAGCCGAAAGCCGATGCCGCCGTCCGCGCCGCCCGGCGTCATGCCCTGCAGCACCAGGCCGTCAAACCAGACGTTGGCGGATTTCTGCAGGTCGACCAGGCGCTCGGTCGTGAACCGGCCGTCAATGACCGGTTTGTTGTCGGGGTCCAAGGCCCGGATGATGAACGGCGCGTCGCGCTGGGCGATCAGCCCCTCGACCGCGAACGGCGCGTACTCGCCCGGACCGAGGCAGATTTGCACCGTCTCACGGCCGGCCTTGGAGGCGAGCGCGCGCACCGCCCGACCGATGTCGTCGCCACCCTCCAGCGAGCGGTCACAGGCCATCGACGGCATGCGGAACTCGGCGAGTGTGGTGACGGTGGCACGCACCGGATCGTGACCGCTCACGTCGATTTGCAACTCGTACTCGGTTGCGGGCTTGAGGTGAAACAGGCTGGTCGACAGGTTGTGGCGGTCGATCTGCGTGAACGGAAGCGCCGCCTGAAACCGCTCGGTACCGCGTTCCCGGTACGCGAGCGTGCCACTCGCCCCACGACCCAGGCCACGTGACGCACTGACGACCACCGTGGCGGTTTCGAACAGGCCCTGCGTCAAAACGTCCAGGTCGGCGCGTGCGGCCTGACTGAACAGCGTGGCCAACAGCACCACGGCGGATGCCGACACTCCGCGGGCGAAACGCCCGCCACCGATGTTTGCGCGCATGCGAGACCCTGTTGCTGCCACAGCCGGGGCGCCCTGATCGACGTGTCCTTGGGCGCCCAGTGAATGTTCGGCTGTCCGACCGGGTGAGACACGGGATGCCACCCTTTCATTCAGCCACGCGTGCGGCACAGTACGGTCACCGTGTCGCTGTGCACAACCGGTGCAAACCCCTACGGCGGAACCGACCTCGATTCCGGCAGCGGGCTGCAGCCCCTAAGGCGGGCAGGAAGCGTGCCGGTGACACCCGTGAGCGCGCTGCCACGTGGCGCCCCTCAGCCCGGCTCGACAGCGCAGTCGGGATCGCCGAGGGGCGCATGCTGATCGAGGGCCGCCAGCAGGGCCGGCAACCGAGCCCGGGCCACCCGCTCGCCCGCTTCCCGCGCTGCCTCGAAAAAGGCACGACGCGGACTGGCCGCAAACGGGGTTTCTGCGTCGATGACGAAATCCGCCTGTCGCGCCTGATCTGCCGTCTGGCGGGCTCGCCGCTCGACCTGCGCACGCACACGCGAACTGGCGCCATCGGGCACCGAGTCCGGCTTCGGGTAGACGTTGACGGCAATGACAAAGGCGGCACCGGCGTCGCGCGCCGCGGAGACCGCGAGCGGCGCCGCGACGTCGCCGTCCTCGAATTCAACGCCGTTGATGCCCACCGGCGACAGGATGCCGGGCACCGCACTCGAAGCGCGCACCGCCACACCGCTGTTGCCGTTGAGGATATAGCGTGGCGTCTTGTCGCCGCGGTGGGTGGTCACCACGACCACGCTGCGCGGCAGGGCCTCGAGCGGCCGATTGCCAAGTTCGGTGTTGACATAGCGTTGCAGTTTCCGCCCGTGGATCCAACCGCGGTCTGCGAACAACGACGGGTCAAAGAGGGTCAGCGGACCACCCGTCCTCGAGCGAGCGTCGATGTCCGCCGCACTGAAACCGCCGGCCCAGAACACGCCGATCAGCGACCCGACGCTCGTGCCGACGACCAGGTCGAATTCGATGCACGCCGCTTCCAGCACGCGCATCACACCGATGTGGGCATAGCCGCGCGGGCCACCTGCTCCGAGCACGAGCGCCACTCGGGGCGCTGGGTCAAGGCGCGGCACCACAGCCACCGGCGCGGGGGCATCGGGGGCGGTGTAGTTGAATGGCTGGCAGCCCGACAGCAGCGCCAGCGACACCGCGAGCGCCGCCATGCCGCCCCGACCGCGACTCACCGGGCCTCTGCGGCCGTCGACCCGGCTGCCGCAGTACCAACGTCACGGGAAACGGCTGCGCCAGACCCAACCGTCTCGCGGCGCAGCGACAACCACGAGAGCGTGTGGAAGAAGATCGCGTACGGCACCAAAAAGAGCGGGATCAGCCCGGTCGGGTACATCAGGGTGTTGTTGCGGATCTCCGGGAAGAACAGCTGCACCGGACCCTCAGAACTGAAATAGCCGAAGAAAAAGGCACTGACGAAATCCGCGACGCCGGCCACCAGGACGAGCACCACAGCGGTGTCGGGCAGCTGGGCGCGGTGGCGGTAGAGCACCAACACCGCGACCGCGAGCGCGCCGACAGCCAGATCGCCGATGCCGGCAGGAAAGGCGAACACGGCCGGGATGTTCTCGCGCCCGTACTCGATCAGAAACACACCGCCGATCACGCGCCAGACCTGCAATCCGACCAACCAACGCTGCGACAGCGGTTCAGCCAGTACCCAGTTTCGGAACCGCCACAGCAGCACCGACGGTATCAACCAGCACACCGGGATGATCAGCGCGCCCGCCGGCCCGAGTGCCTGCGGCACCCGTGCGAGGCACACCCAGGTCATCAGAGCACCCCAGACCAGGAAAACACCGCCGAGCGCCAGTCCGCGACGGGGTGATGCCCCACTGAAGACGAAGGTGCACAGGAGATAGAGCGGCGTCACGAGCATCGCCGCCGTGACGATGATGATCGAGAGCGGGTGGGCGTCGAGCAGCGTGTAAGCCGGCATGGCGGACCTCAGCGTTAGTGGGTTTTATATTGGAACTGTCAATACCCTAGCAACTTGAGTTCTATTACGCAACTCGCTATTCTCGGACCATGGAACGCAAACGCTTCGACACGGCCCCCTGCCCGATCGCGCGCTCGCTGGATGTGCTCGGGGATTGGTGGAACCCGCTGATCCTGCGGGAGTGCCTCTACGGCAACACGCGCTTCGACACACTGCAGCGCTGGCTGGACATCAGCCGCAACATCCTGACGCGCCGGCTCGCCGACCTGGTTGCCACCGGCCTGCTGGACAAGGTTGCCTACCAACACAAGCCCGCCCGCTTCGAGTACGTGCTCACCGACAAGGGCCACGACGCCTGTGCCGTGTTGATGGCGGTGATGCCGTTCGGCGACCGCTGGTTCTTTCGCGACGGCGCGCACCCGATCGAACTGCGTGACCGCGACACGGGCGAGCGGGTCGTACCGCTCGTGGTCGACGCCACCACAGGCGCCGTGCTCGACACCCGCAAGCTCGTGCCGTGCCCGGGGCCGGGGTTTGATGCCCCGCCCGACATCGTCGCCGAGCGCTTTGCCGAGTACACCGCGGCCAACACGCGCTAGTCGGGCGCGGGTGAGCCGAGTGGCGCACGTCGTGCCGGGCTAGTTGTGATCTTTCAGTAGGTTGTTCATCCGAGCCCCTTGCTCGATGCTGTTGGGTGTCTACGTCCAACACACCAAAGAGGCCCGGATGAACACCCACAAGAATGCCCGATTGACACCCTTCGGTCGACGGGTTCTGGTCGAGC
>JBCCUP010000066.1 GCA_039196715.1 Pseudomonadota bacterium | reverse complement strand
GCCGCGGAAGCGGTTGATGATGAAGCCCTTGATACGGGCCTGTTCGCTCGGCTCGAGCACGGCCACGGTGCCGTAGAGGTGCGCGAACACGCCGCCCTTGTCGATGTCCGCCACCAGGACAACGTCGGTGTCGGCGGCCTCCGCAAAGCCCATGTTGGCGAGGTCGTTTTCGCGCAGGTTGATCTCGGCCGGGCTGCCCGCGCCCTCGATCAGCACCCGTTGGTGACGGGCTTGCAATCTATTGAAGGCCTCGAGGATGGCCGGCATCAGCGTCGGTTTGTGCGCGTGGTACGCGCGCGCGTCGAGCGTGCCGGTGGCGCGGCCGTTGACGATCACCTGCGAGCCGGTGTCCGACTCGGGCTTGAGCAGGACCGGATTCATGTCGGTGTGCGGCGCGAGCCCGCAGGCCTGGGCCTGCACCGCTTGCGCGCGGCCGATCTCGCCGCCGTCGGCGCTGACTGCGCTGTTGAGGGCCATGTTCTGTGGCTTGAACGGCGCGACGCTCAGGCCGCGGCGGTGCAGGGCGCGCGCGAGGCCGGTGACCACCGTGCTCTTGCCGGCGTCCGAGGTGGTGCCCTGGACCATCAGCGCCGCGTGCGCAGCGCCGTCGGGCAAACCGGCCTGGTCGGGTCGGTGGCCGCTCACGGGTGGGTTGCCGCTGAATCGGGCAGGGTGCTGCGTGCGTTCACGTGCCAAAGGACCCCGTTGGCCTGGTGGTGGATCGGTCGCAGCGGCAGGTCTCCTGACTGACGAGCAGGTGGCCTCGCGGCGCACCGGGATAGCCCGCCTTCCCGCCGGTGAGGGGCAGTGGCACGGGGCAATCCGCGTCTCGATCACAGTTGCGGGGGCAGTTAGCGTCTCTCACGCCATTCCCTTTCCGCAGGCCACCGCAAAACTGCTGCGAAGCCCTATTTCTTCGTCTCTCCGCTGCTCGGACCTCGCCTATCTCGGCGATATGTCTCGGCCTCTGCGCTGCTCGATCCTCGAACTAGGGCTTTCTCGCGACGTTTTTCGGCAACCTGCGGTATCCGACTCAGGTCGGAACCGCTGCGGCCCGCGATGGTACCGCACCTCGCGCCGGGCGCGCTGGATTCCGGTCGCAGCGAGGTCGCCCGGACGTTCTCAGGCGTCGCCCCGCTGTTTGGCCTCGAGCTGCTCCCAGCGCTCGAGGCTGTCGAGAAGCTCGAGCTCGATCGCCTCGAGCCGGTCGACGGCGGCCTGCCAGGCGTCGGGGTCGCGCTGGTAGCTGTCCGGCGCGTTGACCGTCTGCTGCAGGCGGGTCTGTTCGGTTTCGAGTGCATCGATCTGGTCGGGCAGCGCGTCGAGCGCACGCTGGTCCTTGTAGCTGAGCTTGGCAGCCTTGCGCGGCGCCGCGGCCGGCGCGGGCGTGGCGGCGGGGCGGGCCGCACGCTGCGGCGCCTGGGCCGTGTCGGCGGGGCGCTGGCGCAGCCAGTCGGTATAGCCACCGACGTACTCGCCGATCCGGCCGTCGCCGTCGAAGCTCAACACCCCGGTGACAACGTTGTCGATGAAGGCGCGGTCGTGGCTGACCAGCAGCAGCGTGCCGTCGAAGGCGGACAGGCGTGCTTCGAGCAATTCGAGGGTCTCGATGTCGAGGTCGTTGGTCGGCTCATCCATGACCAGCAGGTTGAACGGCTTGCAGAACAGTTTGGCCAGTAACAGGCGGTTGCGCTCGCCGCCGGACAGCCGGCGGATCGGGGCGCGGGCGCGGGCAGGGGTGAAGAGGAAATCCTGCAGGTAGCTCAGCACGTGCAGGCTCTTGCCGCCGACCTCGATGAAGTCCGCGCCCTCGCCGACGTTGTCCTGCGCGGTGCGCGTCGGGTCGAGCTGCGCGCGGTGCTGATCGAACCAGGCGATGTCGAGTTTGGTCCCGTGGCTCACGCTGCCGCCTGTCGGGTCGAGTTGCTTGAGCAGCAGCGACAGCAGTGTGGTCTTGCCGACGCCGTTCGGGCCGATCAACCCGAGCTTGTCGCCGCGCTGGATCAGCACGTCGAGTGGGCGCACCAGCGCGCGGCCGTCGGGCAGGGTGAAGGCGAGGTCGACGGCTTCGATCACCTTCTTGCCCGAGCGCTCGCTCGCGCGGATGTCGAAGTCGGCCTTGCCGACCCGTTTGCGCCGCTCGGCGCGCTCGCGCCGCATCGCTTCGAGCGCCCGCACGCGGCCCTCGTTGCGTGTGCGCCGCGCCTTGATGCCTTGGCGAATCCAGACTTCTTCCTCGGCGAGCTTCTTGTCGAACTGGGCGTCGCGTTCGGCCTCGGCGTCGAGGTGCTGCTGCTTGGCGACGAGGTAGCGCGCGTAATCGCCGGGCCAGGAGCTCAGCGCGCCGCGGTCCAGGTCGACGATGCGGGTCGCCACGCGGTCGAGAAAGCGGCGGTCGTGGGTGATGAACAGCACGCTGCCGTTGAAGCCGCGAATCGTGTCTTCGAGCTGCTCGATCGCGGCGACGTCGAGGTGGTTGGTCGGCTCGTCGAGCAACAGCAGTTCGGGCTCATCGACGATTGCGCGGGCGAGCAGCACGCGCCGCTTCTGTCCGCCGCTGAGCGTGTCGAACGGGGTGTCGGGCGCGAGGCGCAGCCGGCTGAGCGCGGCATCGAGGCGCTGTTGGGCACGCCAGCCGTCGCGGTTGTCCATCTCGACTTGCAATGCGGTGGTGTCGTCGCCGGCCTGCGTCGCGGTCAGCCAGTCCGTGATGAGGTCGGCGTGTTCGCCGAGCCCACCGGCAACGATGTGATCGCAGCGGCCGGACAGGCCCTCCGGGATCTCCTGCGGCAGCAGGGCCACGCGCAAGCCGCGCTGGCGCACGATGGCGCCGTCGTCGGGTGGGAGTTGCGCGTCCAGCAGACGCAGTAGCGACGATTTGCCGGCGCCATTGCGGCCGACCAACGCGACGCGTTCCTGCGTGTCGATGCTGAGGTCCGCGTCCGTGAGCAGGGGGTGGTCGCCGAACGCGAGGCTGACGGCTTGGAATTGAACGAGTGGCATGCACAGAGGGTATCAGGCGCGGGCGCACGCACCGTTTCCCCGGGCACAAAAAAAGCCGCCGGCAAGCGGCGGCTTCGAGACAGCGAAACGCGGTTCAGCGCTTGGCCGTCTTGCGCGCCACGGCCTTGCGGGCAGCGGCCTTTTTCACCGGCGCCTTGCGGGCCACCGGCTTGCGCGCGGCGGGCTTCTTGGCAGCCGTGGATTTGGCAGCTTTCGCCGGTGCACGCTTGGTGACGGTCTTGGTTGCGGTCTTCTTCACCGCAGCCTTCTTGACCGGTGCCTTGCGGGCGACGGGCTTCTTGGCAGTGGATTTGGCAGCTTTCGCCGGTGCACGCTTGGCGACGGTCTTGGTTGCGGTCTTCTTCACCGAAGCCTTCTTGACCGGTGCCTTGCGGGCGACGGGCTTCTTGGCAGCCGTGGATTTGGCCGCCTTGGCCGGAGCGCGCTTGGCGACGGTCTTGGTGGCAGTCTTCTTCACCGCAGCCTTTTTGACCGGTGCCTTGCGGGCGACGGGCTTCTTTGCAGTGGATTTGGCCGCCTTGGCCGGTGCACGCTTGGTGACGGTCTTGGTGGCAGTCTTCTTCACCGCGGCCTTCTTGACCGGTGCCTTGCGGGCGACGGGCTTCTTGGCAGCAGCGGTTTTGGTGGCGGCTTTCTTCACCGGGGCTTTCTTTGCCGGCGCCTTCTTCGCAGCGGCTTTGGCCGGCGCGCGCTTGGTGCTTTTCGCAGCAGTGGCTTTCTTGGCCGGTGCCTTGCGAACGGCTTTGGTTGTGCGGGTTGTGGTCGTTTTGCGGGTTGCCATAAGTGTTTCTCAATGGTGTCAAACGAGACGGGCAAACCGGTTGCAAAAATCGGGCACAAAAAGGCGTTGGTTGAAAATCGTGGAGTGAATGTGCGGTTGCGTCGGCGGCAGTGTGCGCTGTCACATGCCAAGCCTGTGCCTCGGGAGGCACGACAAATCAGAGCGTCAGGCGTGTCATCAGTTGACCGGCGGGCCGCTCGCGTTCGAGCAGGCGCGTGATCAACGTCCAGGTGCCACCGTTGATCGCCTGCTCGAGGCCCTGTTGCACGGCTGCGGCGTAGCGCGCCCCGCTCGCCGAACTGGCGAAGGCGATGTAACGCTTGAGGTCCAGGGTACTGATGTCGCGAAACGCGAACTGGTGGTGGGCCAGGACGTGCGAGGTGACCGCGGCTGCGTACTCGTCGACGCTCGGCAGGGCGAACGGGAGTGCGCTGTCGGCCGGGTCGTAGGCGTCGGCGTACGCGGCTTGTTGCGCGATCGCGACCGCAAGGTCGAATTGCATCAGCAGGCGGGCGGCGCCGAGCGTCGAACCGAGCGCACCGTCGAGTTGGTAGAACACTGCTTCACGCTCGGCGTCCAGCGGTGTGCTGCCCTCCCCATCGAGGTAGTCCTCGAACGCGGTGATGTCGCTGTGCACGGCAAGCTGCTCGGCGCGCAGGATGCGCTTGCCGACCTCGGATTCGAACCACTGCAGCACCTCGTCGCGCTCGCGTGACGTCAGTTCGGTGGTCAGTGCGTCGAGCATGGCGTCGCGTGCAGCGTCAGCCGAGAAGGCGGTGTCGATGGTCTCGCGCACCGTGTCGGCCATCGGGTCGTCGTCACCGTGTCCGATGTCGAGCCAGGCGGCGTCGAATGCGTCGCGGATCTGCGGCCCGATCGCGTCAACCTGCACGCCGAGCCCCGCGCGGTCAAACACGGCCTGCACGTTGTCCGCGAGGGCCTGCACGGGCAGCAGTGCACACGCCAGCGCGCCGAGGAACGCGTGGCGGCACCGCCGCAGGCCTGTGGTGACTCTCTTCATACCCTCCAGAGAGCGGCCGGGTGCCGAAAAACTTTCCCGTGGCGCGGGGCCGAGGCCGGCGGTAGGCTTCGGGGACGTTGGCACGGGCAGGAACGTCCTATGGTTTGGCTGGCAGCGCGCAACCGGCAAATTGACACGGAAAACGCCTTTCGCGTGGGGCCGTTGATCGCGGCGGTGGAAGCGCGCGGGCAATCGGTGGTCAAGCTCAACTTCGGCGAGCCGAATTTTCCGCTGCCGGTCGACATCCGCGAGGCGATCAAGACCGCGCTCGACGCCGGCGCGACCCGCTACTGTGACCCCCAGGGCACGCTGTCGCTGCGCACCGCGATCGCCGAACACGCGGGCCGCCGGCGCGGTTTCGAAATCGACCCGGCCTGCGTGGTGGTGTTTCCCGGCGGCAAACCAGCCATCGGGCTTTCGCAGCAGGTCTACTGTGACCCGGGCGACGAGGTCATCTACCCGAGCCCCGGGTTTCCGATCTACGAATCCTTCATTCGCTATGTCGGTGCGGTGCCGGTGCCGCTGCACCTGAACAGCGAGACCGGGTTCAGCGTCGACCCTGACGCGCTCGAGGCACTGATCACGCCGCGCACGCGCATGATCTTCCTGAATTTCCCATCGAACCCGACCGGCGGCGTCGCGAGCCGCGCCCACCTCGAGGCGCTGGCGGCGGTCATCGACGCCAACTGCGGCCCGGACGTGCGGGTGTTTTCGGACGAGATCTACGAGGACATCCTGTTCGACGGCGCCGAGCACGCCTCGATCGCGAGCCTGCCGTCATTGCGGTCACGCACCGTGATTGCCAGCGGGTTCTCCAAGACCTTCGCCTGGACCGGCGGCCGCGTCGGCTACGCGATCCTGCCGAACGTCGAGGAGGCCGCGTGTTTTCGGCAGCTCAACATCAACTATTTCTCCTGCGTGCCCGCCTACAACCAGGCCGCTGCCGAGGTGGCGCTCAGGGCGCCGGCGGTCTGGGAGGCCGTGGCCGCGATGACGCGCACCTTCGAGGGGCGGCGTGACACCGTGCTCGCGGCGCTCGAGACCGTGCCCGGCATGCACGCCGAGACGCCCGGCGGCGCGTTTTATGTGTTTCCTGAGATCGGTGGGGTCTGCGACGCGCTCGACCTTGTCGGCTACCACGCGGCCCTGCCCGAGCCGCTGCGGTCGGCGACTGCGCCGGCGAGCCTGTTTCAGCTCTTTGCGCTCGATGTGCACGGTGTGGCGGTGCTCGACCGGCGGGCCTTCGGCAAGATCGGCTCGGACGGCAAGGCGTTCCTGCGGCTGTCGATCGCGGCTTCGGACGCCGAGCTGCTCGAGGGCGTGGCCCGGCTGCGCGCTGCCGCCGCCAACCGCGACGGCCTTGCGCGGTTTCTCGACGCGGGCACCTGGCAGGCGATGGTGTAAGCGGCAGACTGTGACGGGGTCGTCATTTTGACCCATTAGGGGGTGTTACGCGGCTCAAGTGCGTCAGATAATTGTCGATCAGAGGTGAACACGCTGTAATTGTATGAATACGATCGATAAGTATTCTGCAGCGTGTTCGATGTACTCACAGAATCAGAAGATCAACAACGTGTTTGACGTCAATCATTGCTACTGGGTCGTGGATGGCCAAGGCCATATCAACCTCGCCAACGCACCGAGCCCGCGCGCGCCCCTCTGCGTGCCGGTCGGTATCCAGGCCGAACCCGGCCCGCCCACGCGCCTGACTGCGCGCCAGGCGCTGACGCTGCAACAGGCGGCCGCCGACTGCAACCAGTCCTCGCTGACCTTCCTGCACTCGAACGAGGGCATCACGCTGATCCGCCGGATGTTGACCGGCGAGCACACCTGGCACTGAGCCGCGCGGCTGCGCTCGCTTAGCGCTCGCCGCGCAGCACGGCCTCGACCGCGTCGATTGGGTGGTGCACCGCTTCACTGCCGGTGCGCGCCTTGTACTCGACCGTCCCGGCGTCGAGGCCCCGGTCGCTCAACACCACCCGGTGGGGAATGCCGATGAGCTCCATGTCGGAGAACATCGCGCCGGGGCGCACGTTGCGGTCGTCGAACAGCACGGAGAACCCCGCGGCTGTCAGCCGGTCGTGCATCGCCTCGGCCTCGGCCCGCAAGCGCTCGGATTTGTGCATGTTGATCGGGCAGAGCGCGACGTCGAAGGGCGCGAGGCTGTCTGTCCAGATGATCCCCTTGTCGTCGTGGTTCTGCTCGATCGCCGCCGCGACCACGCGCGACACGCCAATGCCGTAGCACCCCATGAACAGCGTGGTGTTCTTGCCCTGCTCGTCGAGCACGCCGCAGCCGAGCGCCTCGCTGTAGAGCGTGCCCAGCTGGAAAATGTGGCCGACCTCGATGCCGCGCACGATCTCCAGCGTGCCTTTGCCGTCCGGGCTCGGGTCGCCGGGCAGCACGTTGCGCAGGTCCGCGACGGTGGGCAGGGGCACGTCGCGTTCCCAGTTGATGCCGAAATGGTGCGTGTCGTCGACGTTGGCGCCGGCGCCGAAGTCGCTCATCGCTGCGACCGCATGGTCAATGACGATCGGCATCGGCAGGCCGATCGGGCCGAGTGAGCCGAAACCCGCGCCGACCGCGGCGCGCACGGTCGCGTCGCTCGCCATGGTCAGCGGCTCGGCGACGCCAGGCAGGTTCTCGGCCTTGATCGCGTTGAGCTCGTGGTCGCCGCGCACCATCAGCGCGATCAGTCCGCCCTCGATGCTGTCGTCGGCCTCGACAATCAGCGTTTTCACGGTCTTGAGGATGTCGAGGCCGAAATTCTCGACCAGCGCTGCGATGGTCTTGGTGTCAGGGGTGTCGACGGTGCGCAGTGCCTCGGTGGGCGCGGCGCGCGGGGTGTCGGGCGCGAGTGCCTCGGCCATCTCGACGTTGGCGGCGTAGTTCGAGGCGGGGCACCAGGCGATCGCGTCCTCGCCCGAGTCGGCGAGCACGTGGAACTCGGTTGACTTGCTGCCGCCGATCGAGCCGCCGTCGGCGTCCACCGGACGGTACTGCAGGCCGAGTCGGTCAAACACGTTGCAGTAGGCGCGGTGCATGGCGTCGAAGGTCTGCTGCAGGCCGGCCTCGTCGACGCTGAAGGAGTAGGCGTCCTTCATGATGAATTCGCGGGCGCGCATGACGCCAAAGCGCGGCCGGATCTCGTCGCGGAATTTGGTCTGGATCTGGTAGTAGTTGATCGGCAGCTGCTTGTAGCTGCGCAGCTCGGTGCGCGCGATGTCGGTGATCACCTCCTCGTGCGTCGGGCCGAAGCAGAAGTCGCGCTCGTGTCGGTCTTTCAGGCGCAGCAGCTCCGGGCCGTACTTCTCCCAGCGAGCCGACTCCTGCCAGAGCTCGGCCGGTTGCACCGCGGGCATCAGCAGCTCGAGTGCGCCCGCGGCGTCCATCTCCTCGCGCACGATCGCCTCGACGCGCCGCAACACCTTGAGCCCGAGTGGCATCCACGTGTAGAGGCCGGAGGCGAGTTGCCGGATCAAGCCGGCGCGCAGCATCAGCTGGTGCGAGATGACCTCGGCGTCGCTCGGTGTCTCGCGCAGGGTGGACAGGGGAAACTGGCTGACGCGCATGGTCGGAGGTCCGTCGGCAGGAAAGCCGGGTATTATGCGTCAAGCCGCGACCACGCAACCAGCGCCGCCCGCGCGGGCGGCGCTGGTTGCGGCTGGCTCGGCTTTCGCTTTTGTGACGGTTTGTCACACGGGAAACAGCGCGCTCATGACCCAGCAAGACGACGCAACGCGGCTGGTGCAGATGTTCGATTTGCTCGAACCTGCCCAGCGCGACGCCGTACTGTCCTACACGGAGTTCCTGGTCGACCGCAACCGCCGGCCCGGCGACGCGCCGGTCAGCGAGCGCAGCTCAGCCTCGGCCGGGCCGCTTGCCCAGCCGGCCTTCGAAGAGCGGCCGGAGGACGAAACGGTCAGCGCGGCGTTGTCTCGGCTGTCACGTGTGTACCATATGCTCGACACCGACAGCCTGGTCGAGCGCGCCAGCGAGGAACTGCTGAGTCGCGACACGATCGCAACCCTGAGCCAGCGCGGGTTGGTGGACGAGCTCGAACGCTTCTTCGCCGAGCACTACCAACGCGCCAAACTGACGGCCTGACGACACGCCATGATTACGCTGATCCGCGAGTGGTACCACCGGCACTTCTCCGACCCGCAAGCCATGATGCTCGCGATGGTGCTGCTGATCGGCGCCACGCTCATCTACCTGTTCGGCCAGATCCTGACACCGCTGCTGGTCGCGGTGATCTGTGCCTACGTGCTCGAGGGCGGCGTCGGGCGGCTCGAGCGCATCGGGGTGCCGCGCTCGCTGGCGGCCTCGCTCGTGCTGGCCTTCTTCTTCTTCCTGTGCCTGATCGCGATCTTCGGCCTGGTGCCGCTGCTCTTCCAGCAGGTCACGCAACTCTTCCTGGAGCTGCCGCGCATGCTCGGGCAGGGCCAGCAGCAGCTCCTGCGCTTGCCGGAGGCCTACCCGAACCTCTTCACGGTCGATCAACTCAACGACGTGATGAACGGGCTGCGCGGCGAGATCGCGAGCTTCAGTCAGGCGGTGGTGTCCTTCTCGGTCGCCAACGTCGTCAACGTCTTCGTGTTCGCCGTCTACTTCGTACTGGTGCCGCTCGTGGTGTTCTTCATCCTCAAGGACAAAACCATGGTGTTCGGCTGGGTGTCGCAATTCCTGCCGACGCGCTCCGAACTCACCACCCGGGTCTGGGCCGAGGTCGACGCCAAGACCGCAAGCTACATCCGCGGCAAGCTCATCGAAATCGTGATCATCTGGTTCGTCAGCTACGTCGTGTTCGCGCTTTTCGGGCTGAACTTCTCGCTGCTGTTGTCCTTCCTCGTGGGCATCTCGGTGATCATCCCCTTCGTCGGCGCGTTCGCCGTGACCCTGCCGGTCGCGTTGATTGCGTTCTTCCAGTGGGGGCTGTCGCCGGCTTTCGGTTACTTGCTGTTCGCCTACGCGATCCTGCAGATCCTGGACGGCAACCTGCTGGTGCCGCTGCTGTTCTCGGAGGTGGTCAACCTGCACCCGCTCGCGATCATCGTCGCGGTGCTCTTCTTCGGCGGCCTGTGGGGCATCTGGGGGGTGTTTTTCGCGATCCCGCTCGCCACCCTGATCCAGGCCCTGCTCACGGCCTGGCCGAGCAAGTCGGGGCTCGAACCACAGCACCTGCCCCACGCAGGCTGAGCGCCGCGACACGCCGCGGCCGCGCGCTGCGGCTGAGGGTCCGGTACGGATGCACCGCGTTACTCGATGCCGCGCGGGGCGGGGTGTCGTCTGTCGAGCTGTAGCGGGGGTGTCACGTCAGCGCCGGCCACCGTGCCGCTCAGTGTCGGATTCGAGTCGCTTGCTGCGCCCCCGACCGCGTTATCTGCGGCCTTGTCGTGAATTCGGGGCGTGTCTGCACCGAGTCAGCTTGATTGACCGCAGGGCGGCTTTTACTATTTCTACCTTGGATTGGTCTCGAGCAACTCCCGATGTTTCAAGGCAGCATGGTGGCGATCGTCACCCCGATGAAAGCCGACGGTGCCATTGACGACGACGGGTTGGCGCGCCTGATCGAATTCCACATCGAGCAGGGCACCGACGCGATCGTGTCGGTCGGCACCACCGGTGAGTCGGCGACCCTGTCGATGAACGAGCACGCGCAGGTGGTCCAGCGCACGATCAACCTCGTGGCGGGGCGCGTGCCGGTGATTGCCGGCAGCGGCGCCAACAACACCCGCGAGGCCATCGAGCTCGCGCAGAAAGCCGAGAAGGCCGGCGCCGCGGCGCACCTCTCGGTGGTGCCGTACTACAACAAGCCGACCCAGAACGGCATGATCGCGCACTTCCGCGCGATCGCCGACGCGGTCGCCTTGCCCATGCTCCTCTACAACGTGCCGGGCCGCACCGTGGTCGACATGTTGCCCGAGACCACCGCAGCACTCGCGGCGCACGAACGCATCGTCGGCATCAAGGAAGCCGAGGGCAGCCTCGAGCGCACGCGGGCCCTGATCGAACAGTGCCCCGACGAATTTGTCATTCTGAGCGGCGAAGACCCGTCGGCCTGCGAAAGCATCCTGCTCGGCGCCAAAGGCGTGATCTCGGTCACCGCCAACGTGGCACCGGCGATGATGCACGACATGTGCGCCGCGGCCCTGCGCGGCGACGCCGCCGAGGCCCGCGCGCTCAACACCCGCCTCGAGCCGGTGCACCGGGCGATGTTTGCCCAGAGCAGCCCGGCACCGGCCAAGTGGTCGCTCACCGAAATGGGTCTGATTCAACCGCACGTGCGCCTGCCGCTGCTGGCGCTTGAGGGATCGTGCTTCGACACGGTGCGCGAGGCGCTCGAGTCGGCCGACTGCCTGGCGGTTGCCTGAGCGTGGCCCGCACGCTCGCGGCGCTGATCTGCTGCTTCGCGCTCAGCGCCTGCAGCACCGTTGACCTCGATGCGGATCCGCTGCTGCGCCCGCCACAGCTGATCGATACCGAGGACGAGGCGGAAAAGAAACCGACCGCCGCGCTCGCGCCCGCGCGCCACCTCGCTTGATGCTCTCCTTCCTGTCGCTCGGCAGCGGCAGCAAGGGCAACGCGACGCTGGTGCGCGGTGGCGACACCCTGTTGCTCGTGGATTGCGGCTTCTCGCTGCGCGACATCGACGCCCGCATGCGCTCGGTCGGGCTTGCCGTCAGCGACCTCAGCGGCGTGCTGATCAGCCACGAACACGGTGATCACGTGCGCGGCCTGGGGCCGCTCTTGCGAAAACACACGCTGCCGGTCTGGATGACCCACGGCACCCGTCGCGCGTTGCGCGACGACCGCTTCGAGGGGGTCACTGAAATCAGCCCACACGTCGGCTTCCGCGTCGGCGACCTCGCCATCGAACCCTGTCCAATTCCGCACGACGCGTCGGAGCCGTGCCAGTACCGCTTCGAATACGCGGGTCGGCGCTTTGCCGTGATGACCGACATCGGCCACGTGACGCCGCACGTGCTGCAGTGCGCTGCGACTTGCGATGCACTGATTCTCGAAGCGAACCACGACCCGGACATGCTGCGCCATGGCCCCTATCCATGGCGGCTGCAGGAGCGCATTCGCGGCGGTTACGGGCACCTCAGCAACCAGGCTGGCGCGACCCTGCTGCGCTCGCTCGACATTCGGCGGCTGCAGGTAACCGCGCTCGGCCACCTCTCGGAGCAGAACAACACGCCCGAGTGCGCGCTGCAAACGGTGGGCGATGTCACCTCGGCTTGCGACACGGTGTTGACCGCGCTCGCGCAGGGCCGTCCGAGCGCCTGGCACGAGATCGCTTGAGCGCGACGGCCACCCACTGACCGGAGCGTGTCGGCGCGTCAGTCGCGGCTGCGGGCGGCGGAGCCCTCAGTGCTGATGCGCTCCCGGAAGGCCGCGACGCGCGCCTGCACCGACTCGGTGTCGAGCCCGGCGCGCGCCAGCAGTTGCTCGCGGCTGCCGTGCTCGAGGTTGCTGTCGGGCAAGCCGATCTGCAGCACCGGGCACACGGTCCCGCACGTGTTCAGCGCCTCGCAGACGGCGCTGCCGGCCCCGCCCATGACGACGTTCTCCTCGAGGGTGACGAAAGCGTCGTGACTGTCTGCCAGCTCGGCCAGCAGCTCGGTGTCGAGCGGTTTGACGAAGCGCATGTTGATCACGGTGAGGTCGAGCGCCTGACCGACGCGCAGGGCGGTGTCGACCAGCGCGCCGAACGCGAGCAAGGCGACGCCCTGGCCACGGCGCCGGCACTCGGCGCGTCCGAGCGGCAGCGCGTCGAGGCTTGCGCTCACGTCGCTGCCGGGGCCCTTGCCACGCGGGTAGCGCACTGCCGCCGGTCCGGTGTGTTGCCAGCAGGTTGTCAGCAGCCGGCGGCACTCGTTTTCGTCGGCGGGTGCGGCAATGACCATGTTCGGGATCGCGCGCAGAAAGCTCAGGTCGTAGGCGCCCGCGTGCGTCGGGCCGTCCGGCCCGACAACGCCGGCGCGGTCGATGGCGAAGGTGACGTCGAGCTGCTGCAGCGCGACGTCGTGCACGAGCTGGTCGTAGGCGCGCTGCAGGAAGGTCGAGTAGATCGCGACCACCGGCTTCTGGCCTTCGCACGCGAGGCCGGCGGCGAAGGTCACGGCGTGCTGCTCGGCGATCGCGACATCGAAGTAGCGTGTCGGAAAGCGCTGCTCGAATTCGACCATGCCCGAGCCCTCGCGCATTGCCGGTGTGATACCGACCAGCCGCGGGTCGACCGCGGCCTGGTCACAGAGCCAGTCGCCGAAGACCTGCGAGTAGGTGGGGCCGTTGCTGCCACCACTGCCGCCGACGGGCTTGCCGGTGGCGGGGTCGAAGGGGCCGGTCGCGTGCAGCGCGAGCGGGTCGCGCTCGGCCGGTGCGTAGCCCTTGCCCTTGCGCGTGATCGCGTGCAGCAGCACGGGGCCTTGGCGTTCCTTGAGGTTGCGCAGCACCGAGACCAGCGTGGGCAGGTCGTGGCCGTCAACCGGGCCGAAGTAGGTGAAGCCGAGATTCTCGAACAGGGTGCTCGGCGCGACCATGCCCTTGACGTGTTCCTCGGCACTCTTGGCCAGTTCGGCAACGGGACCGGGCAGGCAGTCCAGCACGCGTTTTCCGCCCTCTCGGGCGCCGCTGAAGGTCGGCCCGGACAGCACGCGGGTCAACGACGGGGTGGGCGCGCCGACGTTCGGCGAGATCGACATGTCGTTGTCATTGAGGATGACAAGCAGGTCGGTGTTGAGGTTGCCGGCGTGGTTCAGCGCCTCGTAGGCCAGGCCCGCCGTGATGGCGCCGTCGCCGATCACTGCCACACAGCGGCGTGGCTGGCCGGTCTGCTTGGCCGCGACTGCCATGCCGAGCGCCGCGCTGATCGAGGTGCTGCTGTGGCCGACGCCGAAGGTGTCGAATTCGCTCTCGCCGCGGTTCGGAAAGCCGGCGATCCCGCCCTGTTGACGCAGGTTGCGCATGGCGTCGCGGCGGCCGGTGAGCATCTTGTGCGGGTAGCTCTGGTGGCCAACGTCCCAGACCAGCCGGTCGTTCGGTGTGTCGAACACGTAGTGCAGCGCGACGGTGAGTTCGACGGTGCCGAGGCTCGCGCCGAGATGACCCCCGGTCTGCGCCACGCTCTCGACCAGGCACTGACGAAGCTCTGCGGCAACCGGGCCGAGTTCGGCCTCGGGCAGCGCGCGCAGATCGGCCGGGCTGGCGATCGCGGCGAGGTGGGGGAAGCGGTCAGTCATGGTGGTGGCGGTGGCCTGTGCGCTCAAATTATCGAGCGTGGTGCGGGGTGCTGCAAGGCGCCCCCGGGTCGTTCTACCTCAGTGTGTGCGCGACACGGCGAAGTCGACCAGTGCACCGAGCGCCGGAATGGGTGTGGGCAGGGCGTTGAGGGCGGCGTGTGCGGTGTCGCGCGCGCGCACCGCTTCGGCGCGCGCCCCGTCGAGCCCGAGTTCGGAACAGTAGGTCGGCTTGCCGTGCGCCGCGTCGGCGCCCTGGCGTTTGCCGAGGGTGTGGGTGTCGGCGGTGACGTCGAGGATGTCATCAGCGATCTGAAACGCGAGCCCGAGCGCGGCGCTGTAGCGGCGAAGGGCCGCGGTGGTGTCGCTGGCGGCACCCGCGGCGATCGCGCCCATTTCCACGGCGGCCTGAATCAGCGCGCCGGTCTTGCGGCGGTGCATGTCCTGCAGCTCCGCGAGGCTCAGGTGCTGCGACACCGCGGCGAGGTCGATTGCCTGGCCGCCGGCCATGCCCGCGCCGCCGGCCGCGCGCGCGAGGCAGGCCACCAGTGCAATGCGCGCCTCGGGCGGGTTGTGCGGGTCGCTGGCGAGCGCGTCAAAGGCCTGGGTCTGGAGGGCGTCGCCGGCGAGCACCGCGGTCGCCTCGTCGAAGCGGATGTGCACCGTCGGCTGGCCCCGGCGCAGGTCGTCGTCGTCCATCGCCGGCAGGTCGTCGTGCACGAGGGAGTAGGCGTGCACCATCTCGATGGCCGCCGCGGGTGCGTCGAGCGCGAGCGTGGGGGCGCCGAGTGCATCGCCGGTCGCGTAGACGAGCGCGGGTCGCATGCGCTTGCCGCCGGCGGACACGGCGTACTGCATGGCGTCTTCCAGGCGCGGCGCGACGCCAACTTCACTGATCAGGCGGGCGGCCATCGCGCCGTCGGCACGCCGACGCCAGTCGCGCAGCGCCGCGTCGAGGTCGAACGCAGGCGCATCGGACGCGAGTCTGTCAGTCACCGTCCGGTCCGGGTGCGTGTCGAGTGTCGGGTTCGAGCTCGGTGAGTTCGCCGGTGTCCATCAGCACCTGCACCTTGTGCTCGATGTCGGTCAACGACGTGCGGCAATGGCGGGCGAGGGCGACGCCGTGCTCGAAATCGGCGAGCGCCGACTCGAGCGGTTGCTCACCGGACTCGATCTTTTCAACGATGGTCTCCAGCGCGTCGAGCGCCTCCTGAAAGGGCATGTTCTTCTTGACGGAGCGGCTCATCGGCGTCGGGCCTGTGTGTCGATTGCTGCGATGGTATCAGGCCGTTATCGGCCTCGCGACGCGTGTGTCCGCCGCGGCGCGGCGCTCTGTCGGGTGCGCTCCGTCGGCGTGGGGCGCCGCACGGGTGTCAGTTGGCGCGCTGCAGCGGCAGGGTCAGGCGCGCACGCGTGCCGGACGGTTCGCGAATCAGTGTGAGTTGGCCGCGCAGCGCCTCGGCCAGCGACCGGCAGATCGACAACCCGAGGCCCAGTCCGCTGGCCTTGGTCGTGAAGAAGGGGTCCATCGGCCCCCGATCGCCGCCCTCGGGCAGGCCGCAGCCCGCATCGATGACGTCGAGTTGCGCCGTGGGCTCCGCGGCGGCGTCGCGTCGGGTGCTGAGCCGGATGCGAATCGGGGTGCGTCGCCCGACCGCCAGGGTCGCGTGCACCGCGTTCTCGACGAGGTTGCGCACGATTGTCTCGAGCATGGTCTTGTTGACGGTGACCTCGGCAACGTCGACATCCGCTTCGATGTCGACACGGATGTCGCCGGGGTGCTCCAGGCGCGCGATGAAGTCGCCCGCCCAGCCCACCAGCTCGACCGTGTCGGTGTCGCTGTGCTGGCCGTTGGCGAGCTCCCGCGCGATCGCAATCACCTGCACGCAACGGTGCGAATTGGCCTGGATCCGGGTGATCAGGGGGTGCAGATCCGGTGGGCACTCGTCGCGCTTCAACTGCATCAGCGTGGCGGTTGCTTCGATCGAGGCGAGCGGGTTGTAGAGTTCGTGTGCGACCAGGGCCAACTCCGACGAGCGGGGCTTGGCGGGGGCGGGGGCTGGCGCCGGGGCACTCTGGTGCGTCTGCAGGGCGCGTGCCGCCGTGTCCACGCCGTTGGCGAGCGCCTGGATCGCGGGGGGCGGGGCAAAACCCAGTGTGGTGTCGAGTGGCATCGGCCGGTCCTCGGCGACCGGATTGCGCGCGCGGGCGAGGATGCGGTCGAGGTGTCGACCCACCAGCAGGTGGTAGACAATCATGCCCAACGCGGCGAACAGCAACGCCTTGCCGATGTTTTCGTACAGCGCGTCGATCACGAGTGTCTGTTGATCGGCCGACAACAGGCGATTATCGGAATACACCGTGATACGGCCGTACACGTCGTGCCGGTCTTCGCTGTGTACGCGGATATCGAAGCTCGACTCATGCAAGACCGGTCCCTGCAGGCGACCGACCGACTCGTCGGACACCAGGTGGCTTTGCAAGGTCACACGGTGCACATCGGTGTTCTGCACCATGCTGTCGAGCAGGGAGCTGGTCTGGTGGGCGTAGCCGTGGCCCAGCGTGTGCACCAGCGGGCTCAGGTAGGTCTGTGCCACCTGTTCGTGCGTCTCGCGCAGCGCATCGACATGGCAGGTGCGTTCAATCCAGACGTCCACGGCGGCCATCAAGCAGCCGATCAGCGTGCTGATCAGGAGCAGCCCGCTCACGCCGCCAAGCCGGCGACCGGGTGCGCGCGCTCGGGTCTCAGCCGTTACGCGTGGGTGTGCAAGTGCGCCCTCGGTGGACACCGGAGACTGGGCTTGCATCAGCGTGCCGCTCGCGTCGTTCGACACGGCAAGTCCGGCGCGGGGGCCCACGCCGCCAGAGAATCGCAGGTGTTGTCGTAGAGTGGTTGCATGAAGCGCCACGGCGTCGCCTAACACACTAAAACTAACACATGAGGTCGGATTTTTATTCGCAGCTTATTATACGTAATCAAACAAAATGATCGATGGCGTCAGCCAGACGTGTCACACCGACCACCTCGATGCCGTCGGGCGCAGGCCGCGGCACGTTGCGCGCCGGTACGATGGCACGCGTGAAGCCGTGTTTGGCGGCGGTGCGCAGGCGGTCGAGGCCGTTCGGCACCGGCCGCACCTCGCCGGCCAGGCCGATCTCGCCAAACGCGATCAGGTCCGCGGGCGCGGGGCGGTCGCGCAACGAGGACAAACAGGCGAGCAGCATCGGCAGGTCGGCTGCGGTCTCGGCCACGCGCACGCCGCCGACCGCGTTCAGGTAGACGTCCTGGTCGTGCAGGGCAATGCCGCCGTGGCGGTGCATGACCGCAAGCAGCATCGCGAGCCGCGCGCCGTCGACGCCGACGGCGAGGCGCCTCGGGTTGCCGAGGTGGCTGTCTTCGACCAGGGCTTGCAATTCGACCAGCAGTGGGCGCGTGCCCTCCATCACCGACATGATCACCGAGCCCGAGACCGGCTGCTCGTGGCGTGAGAGGAAAATGGCCGAGGGGTTGCTGATGCCGACGAGGCCGGACTCCTCCATCGCGAAGACGCCGAGCTCGTTGACCGCGCCGAAGCGGTTCTTGACCGAGCGCACCATGCGCAGGCGGCTGCCCGATTCACCCTCGAAATACAACACGGTGTCGACCATGTGTTCGAGCACGCGCGGACCGGCCAACTGGCCCTCCTTGGTCACGTGGCCGACGATCAGCAGCGCAACCCCGCTCTGCTTGGCGTAGCGCACCAGCTGCGCGGCGCTCTCGCGGACCTGGGCGACCGAGCCGGGTGCCGACTGCAGGGCGTCGCTGTACACCGTTTGGATCGAGTCGATCACCAGCGTCGACGGCGTGTGCCGCTGGGCGGTCGCGACGATGCGCTCCACGCAGGTCTCGGCCAACAGTTGCAGGTCGTCGGCCTGCAAGGACAGGCGCAGCGCTCGCAGCTTGATCTGCTGCATGGATTCCTCGCCGCTCACATAGAGGCCTGGCTGCTGGCCCGACAGTGCCGCGAGTGTCTGGATCAGCAAGGTGGATTTGCCGATGCCGGGGTCGCCGCCGAGCAGCGTTACCGAACCCGGCACCAGGCCGCCGCCGAGTACTCGGTCGAGCTCGGCGATGCCGGTCGGGGTGCGCGACTGCTCGCTGTAGGACACGTCGGCGAGTCGGGAGACGGGCTGGGCCAGACCGGCGTAGCCACCCGAGCGTTGCGGCGAGCCGCTCGGCGGCGCAGCGCTGACTTCCTCGAGCGTGTTCCAGCTTTCGCAGTCCGCGCACTGTCCACTCCACGTGCTCGCGGCTGCACCGCAGGCGGTGCACACGTACTGCAGTCGGGCTTTTGCCATCAGACGATTTCGTCCGGCGCGACGGCCTCGTCCGCGTCCGGCGCCGGCGTCACACGGGCGGTTTCCACCGCATTGCCGTCCAGAGCGATCACCTCGACGACGCAGTTTGCAATCGGCAGTTCGGTGCCGACGTCCGGCAGCGATTCGAGTTGCTCGAGGATCACGCCGTTGAGCGTCTTGGGCCCGTCGGTGCTGAGGTCCCAGCCGAGCTCGCGGTTCAGGGTGCGAACCGGCGTGGCGCCGTCGATCAGGTACTGGCCGTTGTCCTGCAACTGGATCTCGGGCGGCGCGGCGTAGGCGTCGTCGGTGAACTCGCCGACGATCTCCTGGAGGATGTCCTCGACCGTCAGCAGGCCCTGGATGTCGCCGTACTCGTCGACGACCACGGCCGTGCGCCGTTTTTCGCGCTGGAAGTTCAGCAGTTGCACGTTGAGCGGCGTGTTCTCCGGGATGAAATACAGCTCCTGGAGTTGTTTCTCGAGTCCGTCGTGCGTCAGGCTTGCATTACGTGCGGGGATGAAGACCTTGCGCACCTGCAGCAGCCCCACGGCGTTGTCGATGTCCTCGCGGTAGGCGAGTAGTCGGCCGTGCGGCGAATTGACGATCTGCCCGACGATCACGTTCCAGGGCTCGTCCAGGTCGATGCCGACAATGTCGTTGCGCGGCACCATCACGTCGTTGACCGTCACCTGCTCGAGGTCGAGCACGTTGAGCAGCATGTCGACGTGGGCTTTCGGGATCTTCTTGCCCGAGTCCGCCAGCACGGTGCGAAGCTCCTCCCGGCTGAGCGCGTCCTCGTTGGTCCGGACCTGGGTGGCACCAAAGAGCTTCAGCACCTGGTTGGCCATGAGGTTGATCAGGTACACGATCGGGTACATCACGCGGAGCAGCGGCACGTAGATGTAGGACGCAAAGAACGCGAGGCGTTCGGGGTGGCGGGTCGCGAGGGTCTTCGGTGCCACTTCGGCAAAGATCAACACCACCAGCGTCATGCCGCCTGTCGCGATCGCGATGCCGGGCTCGCCCCAGATATCGAGGGCGATGGCGGTGGCGAGCGCCGAAGCCAGGATGTTGACGAAGTTGTTGCCCAGCAGGATCAGGCCGATCAGTCGGTCTGTGCGCTCGAGCAGGTATTGTGCGCGGCGGGCGCCGCCGTGCCCCTCGTTGGCAAGGTGGCGCAAGCGGTAGCGGTTGAGGGTCATCAGGGCGGTCTCGGAACCTGAGAAGAAGCCCGAGAGCAGGATGAGCAGCACGAGCAGGCCGGCCAGGATGCCCAGGTAGAATTGGTCCAAGGGGGGGTCGTGCAACCGCAAGTGGAGACACCGTTTCTAAGCGGCGTCGGGGGTGGTGTCAAGTGCCGGGCCGGCGTCAACCGGGTTGCAGTATGACCTCCAGCACCAGCTTGCTGCCGAAAAAGCCCACCAGCAGCGACCCCATACCCGCCAGGGTCCAGCGCAGCGCCGTCTTGCCACGCCAGCCGAGCAGGTGGTGGCCCAGCAACAGTCCGGCGAACGCCACCCAGGCGAGCAGGGAAAACACGGTCTTGTGCGCCACACGCTGCGCCAGCATGTCTTCGAGGAAGGCGAATCCCGAGGCGATCGCCACGCTCAGCAGGAGCAGGCCAGCGCTGATCAACCAGAACATCAGGCGCTCGAGCGCCGCCAGCGGCGGCAGGCTACCCGAGCCCGCCCCCGGTGCGCTGCGCAGTTGCCGGGTCTGCCAGGCGACGATGCAGGCTTGCACGGCCGCGAGCCCGAGCAGGCCGTACGCGACCAGTGAGGACACGGCGTGGGTCCAGACACCCGGGTCGACGGCGTTGCCACCGCCCGGGTTGACCAGTGGCGACGCGACGGCGATCACCGCGGCGATCGGCGCCATGATGCACACGAGGCTCGCCACGGGCAGCGAGAACGCAAGTCCGAACACCGTGGCCACCATCAGCCATGCGGTCAGCGAGAGTGCGTTGGTCAGGCCGAAATCAAAGGCGTCTCCAAGCGACAGCGACACCGCGTGTGCGAGCAAGCCGGCCGCGAGCGGCGCGAGGCAAGGCAGCGTGCGCGTCGGCCGGTCTGCCCGCAGCGCACCCGCGAACCGGTAGGCGGCGAAGCCGTAGCTGAGCGCCGCGAGCAGGCCGAACAGCACGCCGGTGGCGCTCATGCCGCGCGCGTGTCGGTCGGGGTGATGGATGGGCGTGCGGTCACGGCGGGGGGCATCGCGGGTGGCGGGTCTGACTACAGTATACTGGGAGGCCCGGGACCGACGTCATGCCGTTGTGTCGGCGGCGTCCGGCGCGCGCGCCCTGGCCTGACGGGGTGGGATTCGCGCCACGCGACCCCACTGTCCCACTGCACCGCGCCCAGACGGCGGCGCGCCCGAGCGTGATTCACCATGTTTGCAAACCTCAGCGAGCGCCTCGGCGCCACCCTCAAGAACCTGCGCGGCCAGGGCCGCATCACCGAGCAGAACGTCAAGGACACCCTGCGCGAAGTGCGCATGGCGCTGCTCGAGGCCGACGTCGCCCTGCCGGTGGTGAAATCCTTCATCGAGCGGGTGCGCGAGAAGGCGCTCGGCACCGAGGTGTTGCAGAGCCTGACGCCGGGGCAGGCGTTGGTAAAGGTCGTGCACGACGAGCTGGTCGCGGTCATGGGCACCGAGAACGCCGCCCTCGACCTCAGCCAGCAACCGCCCGCCGTGGTGCTGATGGCCGGCCTGCAGGGCGCGGGCAAAACCACCACGACAGCCAAGCTGGCGCGCCACCTGGTCGAGCGCGAGCAAAAGAAGGTCATGGTGGTGAGCTGCGACGTCTACCGCCCGGCCGCCATGCAACAGCTTGCGACCCTGGCCAAGGACGTCGGCGTGGACTGCTTCGGCGCGAGTCCGGATGACAAGCCGGCCGACATCGCGACCGCGGCGCTCGCCGAGGCACGGCGTCAGCTCGTGGACGTGTTGCTGGTCGACACCGCGGGCCGGTTGGCGGTCGACGACGCCATGATGGCCGAAATCACGGCCCTGCACGCCGCGATCGAGCCGGTCGAGACGCTGTTCGTGGTCGATGCCATGACCGGTCAGGACGCGGCCAACACCGCTGCGGCCTTCGGCGAGGCACTGCCGCTGACCGGCGTGGTGCTGACCAAGACCGATGGCGACGCCCGGGGCGGGGCGGCGCTCAGCGTGCGCACGGTCACCGGGGCGCCGATCAAGTTTCTCGGTGTCGGTGAGAAAACCGCGGCACTGGAGGCCTTTCACCCGGAGCGCGTCGCGTCACGCATCCTCGGCATGGGCGACGTGGTCTCGCTGGTCGAGGAAGTCTCGCGCCAGGTCGACATCAAAAAGGCCGAGAAGCTCGCGCGCAAGGTCAAGAAAGGCAAGGGCTTTGACCTCGAGGACATGCGCGAACAGCTGCTGCAGCTGCAGAACATGGGCGGCATCGAGTCGATGCTCGACAAACTGCCCGGCATGGACCAGTTACCCGAGCACATGCGACAAAAGGCGATGGATCAGGCCACCGGCGGCGGCGACGTGAAGCGCAACATCGCGATCATCAGCTCGATGACCCCGCGGGAGCGGCGTTTCCCCGACCTGATCAAGGGCTCGCGCCGGCGGCGCATCGCGGCCGGCTCGGGCACCCAGGTGCAGGACGTGAACCGCTTGCTCAAGCAGCACATGCAGATGAGCAAGATGATGAAGAAGATGGGTAAGGCCGGTGGCATGAAGAAGATGATGCGGATGATGGGCGGTGGCCTGCCCGGCGGTCTGCCCCCCGGCATGCCGAAGTTCTGACCCACGACGGGCCACCCCGCCGTCGGTGCAACCGGCGGCCAGCGACTAAACTTGTGCTGCGCGCAGCGGTCTACCCTGCGACCGTCGCATTGCGCGCGCAGTGTGACGCAGGAGGTGCCACATGAGCGTTCTTGAGATTTCAGCGTTTTCCGACGGTGCCCGTGGGGGCAACCCGGCGGGGGTCTGGCTGGGCGATGTCCTGCCGCCGGCCGAGCGCATGCAGGCCATCGCGTCGGAGGTTGGCCACTCCGAAACCGTGTTCGCGGCGCCCGAGGGCATCGGGTGGCGGGCGCGGTATTTCTCGCCGGCGATGGAAGTGCCGTTCTGTGGGCATGCCACCATCGCACTCGGCGCGGCGCTCGCGCTCTCCCACGGCAACGGCGTGTTCCCGTTGGTGTTGAACGACGCCCAGATCACCGTCGAAGGTCGCGCCTCGGAGGGCGTGTTGACCGCTGCGCTGATGTCGCCGCCCACGGCGCACCGCGCACTGCCGCGCGACCGCCTGTCGCGCTACCTCCAGGTGTTCGGCTACGCGGAGTCTGACCTCGACGCCAGCGTGACACCGACGGTGGTGCACGCGGGTGCCGATCACCTGCTGATTCCGCTGGCGTCCCGCGCGGCACTGGCGCGGCTCGACTACGCCCTCGACGCCGGCGCCGCGCTGATGCACGAGGACGGGCTGATCACCGTGTTGTTTACCGTTGCAGACGGCCCGGGGGTGTTCTGGTGCCGCAACGCGTTTGCCGTCGGTGGCGTCAAGGAGGACCCGGCGACCGGGGCGGCGGCTGCCGCGCTGGTGGGCTATCTGCGCGACGCCGAACTCAGCGAATTGCAGGTCTTCGAGCTTAGGCAGGGCGACGACATGGGCATGCCGTCGCGCTTGCGGGTGGAGTGTTCTCCGGTGCCCGGCAGCGCGGTGCGCGTCGCTGGCGCGGCGCGGCTGATGCACACGCCCGAGCCGGCGCTCGAGGGCGTGACCGCCGTCGTCTGAGCCGCAGGCTCAGGCGGCCGAGGCGAGCTCGGCGCGGCGGATCTGAATCTGCTGGCCGGCCACGCGGACCTTCTTCAGGTGTTTCAGGATGGCCTTCGGCATGCCGCCCGGCAGGTCGATCAGGCTGTGGTCGTCCTTGATCGCAATGCGGCCGATGTAACGGCTGTTCAGGCCGGCTTCGTTCGCGATGGCACCGACGATGTGCCCGGGTTTCACCTGGTGCTTGGCACCGACTTCGATGCGGTAGGTGGTCAGGGGCGTTTCGGGTGCCCGCCGTCCACCCGCGCTGTGCGCCTTGCCGCCGTGGCGTGCACGCTCGGGCCGGTGGTCGCGGCGCTCGCGGTCGCGCGCGTGGGGTTTCCGCGTGGGGGCCGGGTGCTCGTCGCGCGCGAGGAAGGGGCGGTCGCCCTGCAGTGTGACGGCCAGCGCAGCGGCGGCGTCGATCGGGTCCAGCCCGTGTTCCTCGACGACGTCGGCAACCAGCTCTTTGAAGAAGGCCGTGTCGGCTTCGGTGGCCGTTTTCACCAGGGCCGCCTTGAAGCGGCGCACACGCACCCTGTTGATTGCGCGTGCCGACGGTGGGTCCATCCACTCGATACGGTGTCGGGTCACCCGGCCGAGCGCGTTCACCAGTCGCCGTTCGCGGGGTGACACGAACAGGATCGCATCGCCGCTGCGGCCCGCGCGGCCGGTTCGGCCGATGCGGTGGATATAGGTCTCGGCGTTGTTGGGTGCGTCGTAGTTGATCACGTGGCTGATGCGCTCGACATCGAGGCCTCGGGCGGCGACATCGGTCGCGACGATGATGTCGATCTTGCCGTGGCGGAGTTGCTCGACGGTGCGCTCGCGCAGCGCCTGATCGACGTCCCCGCTCAGCGCAGCGGCCCGGTACCCGCGCGTTTGCAGGTGTTCACTGACCTCCACCGTGCTCGATTTGGTGCGCACGAAAACGATCGCGCCGTCGACCTCCTCGACTTCGAGCAGCCGCGCGAGTGCCTCGTTTTTTTGCGCCATGTGGCTCGCGACCAGGGCGCGTTGACGGATGCCCTCTGCGGTCTGGGTCCTGGCCTGGATCGCGACGTGGGACGGGTTGTCGAGGTGGCGCTCGGTGATGCGCCGGATCGGTTCCGGCAGGGTTGCGGAAAACAGCGCCAGTTGTCGGCCAGCCGGGCTGTGCTCGAGCACCCACTCGACGTCCTCGATGAAGCCCATACGCAGCATTTCGTCGGCTTCGTCGAGCACCAGTGTGCGCAAGCCCGCGAGCGGCAGGCTGCCACGGCGCATGTGGTCCATCACACGGCCCGGGGTGCCGACCACCACCTGCGCGCCGGCCCGCAGGGCGTCGAGTTGCGGCCGGTAGGGTTGACCGCCGCACAGGGTCGCGACGCGCACGCCGCGCAGGTGAACCGCGTAGGCCTTGAAGGCGTCGGCCACCTGGTTGGCGAGCTCGCGGGTCGGAGCGAGCACCAGCACCTGCGTCTCGCGCGAGCTGAGGTCGAGTCGGGCCAGGCAGGGCAGGGCGAACGCGGCGGTCTTGCCGGTGCCGGTCTGCGCCTGACCGAGCACGTCGCCGCCGGCCAGCATGGCGGGCAAGGTCTCGCGCTGAATGGGCGTCGGGTGCTCGTAGCCGCGCGCGGTGACAACCCGCACCAGCGCCTCCGGCAGGGCGAAATCGGAAAAGGTCGGGTCGTGGGACATGGTCGGCGCTCGGCTGCGCCCGGCGAGGTCGGTGACACCTCGGTGCGGGCAAACCTGCCATTATACGGGATGGATCTCCGCGTGGCAGCGGCAATGGCCACGCTGTGACGTGTGCCCGGTGTTGGCGCCGGGAAAAACAGAGTGTGGTCTGGCGAGACGGTGCGGTATGGCGGGCGATCAGGTGCGGTGGGGCATCCTCGGGTGTGGCGATGTGACCGAGGTCAAGAGTGGGCCAGCCTACCAGGCGGTCGACGGCTTTTCTCTCGTGGCCGTCATGCGGCGTGACGCTGCCAAGGCGGCGGATTACGCCCGACGCCACGGTGTACCAACCTGGTACGACAACGCCGACGCACTGATCTCCGACCCGTCGGTGGACGCCGTTTACATCGCCACGCCCCCGGCGAGCCACGCGGCCCTGGCTGCGCGCGTCGCCGCGGCGGGCAAGCCCTGCTGTGTCGAGAAGCCGATGGCCAACTCACTCGCCGAGTGCGAGGCGATGCAGCGTGCCTTCAACGACGCGGGCGTGCCGCTGTTTGTCGCCTACTACCGGCGCTCTCTGCCGCGTTTCGAACAGGTGGCTCAGTGGCTCGCGACGGGTCGAATCGGCGCAGTCCGGCACGTCTCCTGGCGGCTCTGCAAGCCACCGAGCGAGGCCGATCTGCGGCGCGAACTGCAGTGGCGGACCGACCCGGCGGTGTCGCCGGGCGGGTATTTCGACGACCTCGGCAGCCACGGCCTCGACATCCTCGACCACCTGCTCGGCCCGCTCGTCGAGGTCACGGGGCTGGCCAGCAACCAACAGGGCCTGTACGCGACACCGGACGCGGTCGTCGCCCACTGGCGCCACGCCAGCGGCGCCACCGGCGCGGGCACGTGGCAGTTTGGTGCGGACCGCGCCGAAGACACCGTCACCGTCATGGGCAGCCGCGGACGCATCCGGTTTTCGGTGTTTGCGCCCTTCGACGTCGTGCTCGAGTGCGACGGCACAACCGAGCGGCACACTCTGGTGGACCCGCCGACCGTGCAGCAACCGCACGTTGAAAACCTGCGCCGGGCGCTGCTCGACGGCGTGCCACACCCGTCGACTGGCGCCTCGGCGTTGCGCACCGCGCGTGCGATGGCGGCGATTCTCGGCTAGGTGTGTATAGCCAGTAGGTTGTTCACATCGATACCGAGTCGGGTGATGGGTTGTTGGTAGCCGAGACTGGCG
Organism: Pseudomonadota bacterium; assembly: GCA_039196715.1. Lineage (NCBI taxonomy): Bacteria > Pseudomonadati > Pseudomonadota > Pseudomonadota bacterium. The sequence goes on along the minus strand of JBCCUP010000066.1, from coordinate 147 downwards.
TGCGGGCGGTGCCAGTTGTAGCGGTGGAGCCAGTGAGGGAGCGCACGTGCCCGTTGGTCTGAGTTCCGGTATGACCTCGCGTAGGCCCACTCTCGCAGCGCTGTCTGGATGAAGCGCTCCGCTTTGCCGTTGGTCTGCGGTCGGTAG
>JBCCUP010000065.1 GCA_039196715.1 Pseudomonadota bacterium | reverse complement strand
GGGCACAAAGCCTACCCAGCTCAGGCCGGGGAACGTAGTATCGAGCATGGCGGCGGTCTTTTGGTTGGCTGTTTGGTCGCACTTACAACCTTATGCCAATCGACCGCCTGCCTCTCCCTTCACGCTAATGCGCGATGAACCAAAAAAAAGCCGCCTGAGCGGCGGCTTCAGGGCACGGGCGCGCGGTGTCAGTACGTCTCGACAAAGTTCTTGAGACCGATGGACTGGTGCACCTCAACCGGGGTATTCATCGGCAGCTCGAGCTGCCAGCGCTCACCGGCGTAGAGCCGGTTGGCACCCACCTCCACGCAGCCCTGCCCCGGTGCACGGCATTGCCGCACGCTGCGCACGAGCAGGTTGCTGTTGCCGTCGTTGGTCATGCTCAGGGTTTTGCCGGAGCGGGTGATATTGACCTCGGGTTTGAAGTCGGTCGGTCGCACCATGACCAGCACTTCGTAGACGACCAACACCTTGAGCGCCGTGCTCACCGCATCGTCTTGGGCGCTGAGCTTGGGCTTGCCGAGTTTCGGCGTCACCGCCACGCGGTAGATCTGGTCCACCTCACCGGCCGGCTTGCGGATGGCCATCCGAAGCACTTTCTGCTGGCCCGGTTTCACCACCATCCGGCGCGGCGTGACCAACAGCCCGGCGGTGCGCGGGTCGGATTGCACGCGCGCTTCAGGGTCGTCCGATTCCGGGTTGATGATCTCGGACGTCGTGGTGTCGATGTAGAGCACATCTTCGCCGCGGTTGACGATGGTCACGTCCTTGAGCCGTTCGCCCTCGACAAACTCGACCACGGTGGTGCTGAGCGCCATGTTGGCGTTGGCCGCACCGGCCGCTGTCAGCAAGACCAGCGCGGTGGCGAGTGCAGTAAAGGGGGATCTCATATCAGGCTCCTTGTGTCTTGGGTTCCCTGTGCGGGCTTGGGGGTCACTCGGGGACGACGATGAAGGTGAGGATGTCGGCATAGCTTCCGACCGGTGCGGCCTGCAGGTCCGCGGCACTGAGCTTCACAGTGAACGTCACATTGGTCCCGCCAACGTCGCCGCAATTGAGCAGCTCAGCCGAGCGCAGCGGCCGTGGGTAGGTGATGCCGTTTTCGAGCGACACCCGCGTCTCGGGTCGCCGCTGGCGGTCCGACCAGTCGAGGTCGTAGGGAATGAAGTTGCTGCCGCCGTCGCTCAGCGCGAAGCCGGTCTGGTTGCTGCTGCTCAGGGCCTTGACCAGGTAGCCGCCGGTGGTCGAGTAGACGCAGGCATCACCGGTGGCGTTCTGTGCGCCCATGCCGGCGGTCCAGTTGGCGAAACGCACGTCGGTCAGGTTGTTGATCTGCACCAAATCGCCTTTGTTGAGGGTGATGTTGGAGGTGCCGGTAGACGACGAAGACAACAGGCCATCGGTCGCCGCACGCGTCGACGCGTGCATGCCCATGCAGGCCGCCGTCAGTGCCACACTGACGGCCAGATAGCGAAACCAATTCATTCAACGTCTGCCGTTGTGCACGCCGGGCAAAAAAGGCGCGGCGCAGACCCGACTCGGGTTGAACCCGAACGAGTCGTCTACGACAGGGTGTGAAGCAGTTCCTGTGCCTGCGGGGGCGAGCCACCCTCAACGGACTCGAAGCCGAGACGGTTCCACCGTCTCAGCTCCCAGGGGCCGAACAGGCCGAGTGGGCCTGTTCGACGCGGACTCTCTCTCGATCGCGCAACTCAGAGCGGCGCGACGGTCAGAGTCAGTGTGTCCACGTACGAGCCGGACGGCACCGCGTCCAGGTCCGTGCCGAGGATGCCCACCTGAAAGCGGGCATTCACGCCACCGTTGTCGTTGCAGCTGGTGCTGGTGGACGCGGCCATCGTGGTCGCGCTCACCTGGCCGGTTGCCAGCGCGACGGGCGCCTGGTTGGACTGGTCGTCGACCCAGTTAATGGTGTAGTTCAACTTGTTGTTGGAGCCGTCGTCCATTTGGAACGCGCCCACGCCGTTCGTGCTGGTGGCACGGATGCTGTAGCTGGCCGTGGAGCTGTAGACGCAGGCCTGGCCGTCGGCGTTCTGATCGCCGCTGCCCGCTGTCCACTGCGGGAAGTTGACGTCGGTGATGTTGGTGATCAGAACCACATCGCCTTTGGAGATGCTGATCTCCGCCGTACCGGTCGACGACGTGCCGAGTGTACCTTGCGTCGCAGCGATGGCTGATCCGGCGCCAAAGGTCATGGCAACGGCAAAGAACAGGGCGTTTTTCTTGAACTGGGGTTTCACGTTGGTTTCTCCTATTGTCCCTCACGAACTGGTGCTGCTACCCCCTGCGTGAACCGCCGGTAACAGGGTCTGTGCGCGACTACATCGTTCGCACACACTGGTTATCCGCAGAAAGCGCGGATTCTTGAGGAGAGAAATTGGATTTTGAGCGCGGTTTGGGGCCGAACACCGCAGACGCGGCCGGGCGCGCAGCACCCACCGGGCAGCGACCGAACACCTAAGTGATTGAATAACAACTACTTAATATGCATACATACAATATCCGCCCTGTTCTGTGACGGTGTGCGCAAAAGTATTTTGTATGTGTGACAATTTTTCGGGGCGAGCGGGCCGGCCCCGATACGGACTCAAGCGAAGCCGCGCTTGATGTCGCCGATGGCCTTGAGCACATCCAGGCGGCTGATCTGACCAACCAATTGGTTGTCATCGACCACCGGGAATCGCCGGAAACGGCGCTCCAGGAACCGCTGCGCCACGTCGATCAGGCTCGACTCGGCATCGACGGTCTCGACATCGGTGGTCATGTAGGTGGCGACGCTGGCCCGCCACGCCGGGTCCATGCCGGCCTTCAGCATCGCGTCCATGCAATCGGTGTCGGACAACATGCCAAGCAGGTTACGCCGCTCGTCGACCACCGGGGCACCCGAGATACCGAGCTTGGCAAACTCGGCGATCGCCTCGACCATGTCCCGGTCGGGCTCCAGGGTGTGCACCCGCGTCACCATGTAGTCCTTCACTCTCAACTGTTGCATCACGCTCTCCTGCGGCTGTGCCCAGCGGCGCCTTACGATGACATGACTGCCCCGGACAACTCAAGCCGGGGCTGGCCGCTGGCCTATCCAGCGCAACGGCCCGTCGCGGGTCAGTCGTGCCCGGGGCGCCGCTGAAACGTCAACGGTTTTGGCGCGTCCTCGACGTGCTGCGCCGCCGCGTCTGCCTCCATGGCCTGGAGGCGCTTGGCACAGGGCTTCTTGCAGGTGCAGTTCGGCGCCGCCATGCCCGGCACCGCGCCGATGCCACCGCAACTGCCGGCAATCGGTTGGTTGCGGAAAATCGCGCCGATCGCCATCCCCGCGATGACAACCGCAAGCACGGCAAAGGTGATGAGAAAGGTTGCGATCATGATGGCTCCTGGTCGAGCAACGGTTTGAACGTGTCGGTCACGCGTGCGGTGAAGCCCGTTGCATCCTTGTACAGAAAATACGCGGCGATCTCACGTTGCATCGCCAGTTCGAAACCCGCCTCCTCGCCAAGCACCATCAGCGCGGTGGCCCAGGCGTCGGCGGTCGCGCTGTCGACGGCGTGCACCGTCACCGACGCCAGTTGGTGGGTGATCGGCTTGCCGGTGCGTGGGTCGATGGTGTGCGAGTATCTGACGCCGTCTTTTTCGAAAAAGTTTCGGTAGTCGCCCGAGGTCGCCAACCCCCCGGCCGGCAAGGTGACTGCGGCGTGCACACTGCGCCCCTCGGCATCGGGCCGCTCGATGCCGATCTTCCAGGCATCGCCACGCGGGCTCTGGCCACGGGCCAGCAGCTCGCCGCCGATCTCCAGCAGGAAATCGACGAGCCCCTGTTTGACCAGCACGCTCGCAACCCGATCGACTCCGTAGCCCTTGGCAAGCGCCGAGAGATCGACGTACACCGTGGCGTCGGCCTTTTGCGCCGCAGGGGGCTGGGCACGCAGGCGCAGTGCGTCGGGGCCGGTCAGGGCCACCGCGGCGGCGATGTCGGCGTCCTCCGGCACCCGCTCGGGCACGTCGTTCGGCCCGAAGCCCCAGAGGTTCACCAGCGGGCCAACGGTGGCATCGAAGGCGCCGTCGCTGTCGCGTGTGATGGCCGCCGCCCGGGTCAACAGGCCATGCAGGGCCGATGACACCGGTATCCAGTCGGTGCTGTCGTTGGCGTTGAACAGAGAGAGTTCTGAATCGGTCTGCCAGGTCGAGGCGAGGTCGTTGACCGCCACCAGCTCGCGCTCGATGGCCTGCTGCAAGCGGACCTGGTCGACCCCGACCGGCTCGCTCAACACCAGCGACCAGGTGGTGCCCATGGTCTCGCCGGCCAGGCGCATCGGTTCGTTGCGGGGGGGCCCGCAGGCTGCCAACCAGACGGCCATAAAAAAGGCCAGCGCGATACGCGCTGGCCCGTGCGACAGCGTCCGGTCAGCCACCAAAGTCGTCGAGCATGATGTTGCTCTCTTCCACGCCCAGGTCTAGCAGCATGTTGATGCACGCCTGGTTCATCATTGGCGGCCCACACATGTAGAACTCACAGTCCTCCGGCGCCGGGTGGTCCTTGAGGTAGTTGTCGTTCAACACGTTGTGGATGAAGCCGGTGTAGCCCTCCCAGTTGTCTTCGGGCAGCGCGTCCGACAGTGCGAGGTGCCATTCGAAGTTCTCGTTCTCTTCGGCCAGCTTGTCGAACTCGTCGACGTAGAACGCTTCGCGCAGCGAGCGTGCACCGTACCAGAAGGTGATCTTGCGGTTTGACGAGAGCCGCTTGAGCTGGTCGAAGATGTGCGAGCGCATCGGTGCCATACCGGCACCGCCGCCGATGAAGACCATCTCCGCTTCGGTCTCCTTGGCAAAGAACTCGCCGAACGGCCCGGAGATCATGACCTTGTCGCCGGCTTTGAGGCTCCAGATGTAGGACGACATGATGCCCGGCGGCACATCCGGTCCACGCGGCGGCGGCGAGGCGATGCGCACGTTGAGCATGATGATGCCTGCTTCCTCGGGGTAGTTCGCCATCGAGTAGGCGCGCACCACAGTCTCTTCGACGGTCGACTTGTAACGCCAGATGTCGAAGTTGTCCCAGTCCTCGTGGTATTCCTTGGGAACGTCAAAGTGCTTGTAGTCCACGGTGTGCGGTGGGCATTCGATCTGGATGTAGCCGCCCGCCCGGAACGGCACGGATTCGCCGTCAGGGATCTCGAGTACGAGTTCCTTGATGAAGGTCGCGACGTTGTCGTTGGAGCGCACCGTGCACTCCCAACGCTTGACCCCGAACACCTCCTCCGGGATCTCGATCTTCATGTCCTGCTTGACCGTGACCTGACAGGAGAGCCGCTCGCCGGCCGCAGCCGCGCGCTTGTTGATGTGGCCTTCCTCGGTGGGCAGCAGCGTGCCGCCGCCTTCGAATATCTTCACCTTGCACTGCGCACAGCTGCCCCCCCCGCCGCAGGCGGAGGGCACGAACAGGGCCTCGTTGGCCAGCGCGCCGAGCAGTTTGCCACCGACGGGCACTTCGATCGTGCGCTCGCCGTTGATTTCCACGTTGACGGTGCCCGCCGCCACCAACTTGCTCTTCGCCAGCAGGATGACCCACACCAGTGACAGCACGATACCGGTGAACAGCAGGACGCCGAAAATGACTTCTAACATGCCTCGCCCCCTTTAGAGCTGTATGCCTGAAAAGGCCATGAACCCAAGCGACATGAGCCCGACGGTAATAAAGGTGATGCCGAGACCCCGAAGGCCCTGCGGCACGTCGCTGTATTTGAGCTTTTCGCGGATGCCCGCGAGCGCCGTGATCGCCAGCGCCCAGCCCACCCCCGACCCGAGGCCGTAGGTGACCGACTCGGTAAAGTTGTAGTCCCGCTCCACCATGAACAGAGACCCGCCGAGGATGGCGCAGTTCACCGTGATCAACGGCAGAAACACCCCCAGTGCGTTGTACAGCGCCGGCATGAAGCGGTCGAGGAACATCTCGAGTATCTGGACCGCCGCGGCGATGACGCCGATGTAGCTGATCAAGCCGAGGAAGGTCAGGTCGACGTCCACCCCGATCCAGCTCAACGCGCCCTCTTTCAAGAGGCCGTTGAGAATCAGGTTGTTCAGTGGCACGGTCAGAGACTGCACCACGATCACCGCGATGCCGAGGCCGAAGGCCGCCGAGATGCGTTTGGAGATCGCAATGAAGGTGCACATGCCAAGGAAGAAGGAAATCGCGAGGTTCTCGACAAAAACCGCCTTGACGAACAGACTGATCAAGGCCTCCATCAGCGCGCCTCCGCGTGGCCGTGGGCGTGCTCTTCGTGGATAACGAAGTCAGGCTCCTCGACCTGCGCCGGTTTCCAGGTCCGCACGACCCAGATGAACAGGCCGATCAGGAAGAACGCGCTCGGCGGCAACAGCATCATGCCGTTCGGCACGTACCAGCCACCGTCGTTGACCAGCGGCATGATCTTCACCCCGAACAGCGAACCCGCGCCGAAGAACTCGCGGATCGCAGCGAGGATCATGAGGATCACGCTGTAGCCAAGGCCGTTGCCTACGCCGTCCCAGAAGCTGTCCTTGACGTTGTTGGACATGGCAAAGCCTTCGGCCCGGCCCATCACGATGCAGTTGGTGATGATCAGGCCGACGAACACCGAGAGTTTCTTCGAGGTGTCGTAGGCGAAGGCCTTCATCATCTGGTCAGCGATGATCACCAGGCTCGCGATGATGATCATCTGCACGATGATCCGGATGGCGCTCGGGACATGGTCGCGGATGGCACTCACCGCAGCGCTCGAGAGCGCGCAGACGCAGGTCAGGGCGATGCACATCAGCAGGGCCGTGTTCATCGAGGTGGTGACCGCGAGGGCCGAGCAGATGCCGAGGATCTGCAGGGCGATCGGGTTGTTGTCAAACAGCGGATCGGTGATCAGCTTCTTGGTTTTGGCATCCATGGCTGTCAGCCCCCCTGAGTTCGTTCTTTGTCGAGATACTTGGCAAAGCCGCTGTCTCCGAGCCAGTACTGCACGAGGTTGCTGACACCCCGGCTGGTCAGGCTGGCGCCCGCCAGCCCGTCGACCTGGTACTCGGCACCCTGGCCGTTCGGGTCGACCGCGCCCTTCATGACTTCGAGCCTGACGCTGCCATCGGTCGCGTAGACCTGCTTGCCGGGCCACAGGGCCTTCCAGTTCGGGTTGTCGACCTCACCGCCGAGCCCGGGGGTTTCCGCGTGCTCGTAGAACCCGAAGCCTGACACGGTCTGGCCATCGCCTTCGAGCGCCATGAAGCCGTGCAACGTGGACCACAGGCCGTAGCCGCGCACCGGCAGGATGAACCGCTCGATCGCCTCACCCGATGCGTCGCGCACGAGGTACACGGTGGCGTATTGCTCGCGTCGCTTGATCGATGCGATGTCGCTTGCCGGTTCGAGCGCGCGGCTCTGCGCCGGGTCCTTGGCCGCCTTGCGCGCGTCGTAGACCGCCGGGTCGACGTCGTCGACGTACTCGCCGGTGTCGAGGTCGACCACGCGGGCCTCGACCGCTTCGAACAGCTCGTTGATCGACTTGCCTTCCTGCATCAGGCCGCCGATCTGGAGGATGTTCTTGCGCTTGTCGAGCACCTTGTTGGCCTCCTGCTTCGGCCGCAGCGCGACCGCTGCAGCCGACACCAGGATCGAACAGGCCAGGCACAGCGCGACCGCGACAAACAGCGTCTTGGGCCGACTGTCGTTCGGCAACGCAAGGTATTTGTCGAACAGGGCTTTCATCCGCTCGCCCCCCCGGTCACCGTAGCCAGGCGCGCCGAGCGCCGCTTGACGTTGCGCTGCACGACGACGTAGTCGATCAGCGGTGCAAAGATGTTGGCAAACAGGATCGCAAGCATGATGCCTTCCGGAAACGCCGGGTTGACCACGCGGATCAACACCGTCATCACCCCGATCAGTGCACCGAACCAGAACCGCCCGGTGTTGGTGTGCGAAGCCGACACCGGATCGGTCGCCATGAACACGCAGCCGAAGGCGAAGCCGCCCATGACAAAGTGCCACCAGAAGGGAATCGCGAACATCGGGTTGGTGTCCGAGCCGATCAGGTTCAGCAGCAGCGACGTCACAACCGTGCCGGCAAGCACGCCGACCATGATCCGCCAGGAGGCGATGCGGGTGTAGAGCAACACACCAGCGCCGATCAACACCGCCAGGGTGGACGTCTCGCCGAGCGAACCTGGTACGACGCCGAGGAAGAGATCCCACCAGCTGTAGCCGAGGGCCGCGACCGCCTCGAGACCACCGGCGGCCGCTTCACCGAGCGCCGTTGCGCCGGTGTGGCCGTCGACCGCGGTCCAGACCGCGTTGCCCGACATGGCAGCCGGGTAGGCAAAGTAGAGGAAGGCGCGCCCGGTCAACGCGGGGTTCAGGAAGTTCTTGCCGGTGCCACCGAAGACTTCCTTGCCGATCACGACACCGAAGACCACACCGAGCACCACCATCCACAGCGGGATGTCGGGTGGCAAGGTCAACGAAAACAGGATGGAGGTGACGAAGAAGCCCTCGTTGACCTCGTGCCCGCGCACGATGGCGAACCACACTTCGCAGATGCCGCCGGTGATGAACACCGTCAGGTAGATCGGAAAGAAATACCAGGCGCCGTGCCAGAAATTGGCGAAGGGGTTGGACGGGTCGTAGCCGAACCACCCGGTGAATATCCCGCGCCAGCCTTCAACCTGGTCGAGGCCCATCGACGCCATCGCCAGGTTGGCCTGGTAGCCGGTGTTGAAGCAGGCCATGAAGATGCACGGGAAGGTTGCGAGCCAGACGTACGCCATGACGCGCTTGAGGTCGAGCGCATCGCGGATGTGCGGTGCGGCGCGGGTGGTCTCGGGCGGGCTGAACAACAGCGTGTCGGCCGCCTCGTAGAGCGCATAGAACTTTTCGAGTCGACCCCCGCGTTGGAACAGCGGCTCGATGCTGTCCAGGTGATTACGCAGCCATTTCATGGTCAGCCGTCCCTCTCGATGATGTCCAGACTCTCGCGTAGAGCCTGACCGTATTCGTATTTGCTGTGGCACACGAAGGTGCACAGCGCCAGATCTTCTTCGTCAAAATCCAGAGCGCCAAGCCGTTGAGCTTCGTCGGTGTCCCGCACCAGCAACGCGCGCAGCAGTTGGGTGATGAGCACGTCATGCGGCACCACGCGTTCGTAGTTGCCGATCGGCACCATCGCCCGGCGGCTGCCGTTCTGCGACGTGTTGAACGAAACGTTGGGCCCACCCCCGCCAAAGAACACGGGCAGGCTGGAATACCACCCCTTGAGCAGCGGGTTGACCCAGTGCATGAACTGCCGCGGCCGACCGTCGGCAAGTGCCACCACCTGCTGGCTGTGCCTGCCGAGCCACGCGCTCGCGCCCTGGGCGTTGAAGCCGTCGAGCACGGAGCCCGACAGAACGCGCTTGGCGCCGTCCTTGAGCTGGCCTTCGACCAGGTCGTCGGTGCTCGCGCCGAGGCGCGTGCGCAGCAGCCGAGGCTCGCTGACCATCGGACCCGCAAGTGAGACGACGCGCTCGAAGCTGAGTTCACCGCGGCCGACCAGTTTGCCGATCGCGAGCACGTCCTGGTACCCGACAGTCCAGACGTGGGACTGCTGGGTCACCGGGTGCAACTGGTGAATGTGGGTGCCGGCGAGGCCGGCCGGGTGCGGCCCGTCGAAGTGGTGGTAGTGGACGCGGTCGACCGACGGCGACGGCACGCCGGTGCCGGAACCGACACACACGTTCACCACCGGCGCCAGCGAGGCCAGGGCCCGCAGGCCGGTCTCGAATTCGGACGCCTGCTTCTCGAGCACCACGCCGGGGTCCTGCGCCAGCGGGCGCGTGTCGATGGCGGTGACGAAAATGGCGGCGGCCACCGCGTCGACCGCCGGCACCTTGCTGTAGGGCCGCGTGCGCAGCCCGGTCCACAGGCCGCTGTCGATCAACAGCGCGCGCACCGCCTCGCCGTTGTCCGCGTCGACGGCCTCGAAGTCGCGTTTGGCGTCTTCGTTATCGAGGCTGATAACGACCGACTGCAGCACGCGCCGCGCGCCGCGGTGAATTGCGCTGACCGTGCCACTGCCGGGGGCAGTGAACCGCACGCCGGGGTTGCGCTTGTCGGTGAACAGCACCTGGCCGCCGACAACGCGGTCGCCCTGCTGTACCGCCATGGTGGGTTTGAGCCCGTGGTAGTCGCGACCCAGGACCGCAACCGAACTGACGAGGGGCGCGTCCTCGATGGTCTGCCGAGGCTGGCCGTCAATCGGAATGTCCAACCCCTTCGTCAGCGATATGGTTTTTCCTTGCACGCGGATTTCCTGATCAACTGAGAAAAGCAAACGCGAGCGCAGGTCGACGGGACGCGCGAGCGGCGCCCCGGAGCGCAGGCACATTGCGTCGATTATAACAGCCAGAAACGGCTATCGGAGTAGATTCACACTGCCAGTGGTGTGGTCACGGAGAGCTGCACAAAAGTGCAGAACGGAGGCGTTGTGACGCCCCCCCTGCCCGCCCTTTTAGCGACCGCAGGTCCGAGAGGCTTACATCGTGCTGGTCGGTTGCGAACCGCGCGCACTCTTGAGCAGGTCCTCGATCATCGATTTGGTCCGACCGGCGTCCTCGTCGGAGAACTGCAAGCCCACGCCGGGCGCCTTGTTGCCCTGCGCACCAGCCGGCGTCAACCAGGCCACGCGGCACGCCACCGGGATGCGTTCAGCGTCGTCGAGCAGCTTCAACAGGATGAACACGCTGTCGCCGAGCCGGTAGTTGGTTTGTGTGGGAACAAAAACGCCACCGTTGATCAGGAACGGCATGAACGCTGCCCTCAGCGCGCCGCGGTCCTTGATGCTCAGTGACATCACACCGGTGTTGGTTTGTTCCATTGCTGCTCCACGTGTGTGTGGCGCGTGCGACGTCGAGTCAGGTGGCCATGACCACCGCAGCGTCCTCGCGGCCCGCCGACAAAACACGCTCGAGGGTAGCGAGATCGTTGAGACCCGTTCGGTTGCGCGCGTATTCGCGCACCGCGACGTCGCGCCAGGCAAACAGGTGCCGCGCCGTTTTCTCTGCTCCGAAACAAGCAATTTGAAGGCCAGCAGACAGGTCGTCGACCCGATTGATCAGTACACGATCGAGCACGCCCACACAGGCCGCCAACACCGCATCCGCACCGAAGCCCTCGAGTTGCCGCGCGGCGTCCGCCACGGCGGTACGGCCCGTGACGACCCCCTCCAGCAGCGGCCCGAGGGCCGCATCGAGCGCACCACTGTTCTCCTCGAGTGCTGCAAGCGGCGCACCACCGGCGTGCCGCAGCGCCGTGGCCGGGTCAGCGACGCCCTGCGTCCGCAGCCAGGCTTCTGCGACCTCGTTGGGCGGCAGCGCACACCGCCAGGTCTGGCAGCGAGACCGGATGGTGGCCGGCAACCGTCCAGGTCGGGCGGTGACCAGCAGCATGACCACGTCGGCAGGCGGCTCCTCGAGCGTCTTGAGCAGGCTGTTGGCCGCGCTCTCCGTGCAGCGGTCCGCGTTCGGAAACAACCCGACCCGGTAGCCGGTCATCTGCGACGTCATCTGCAATTTGGTGCAGACATCGCGCACGGCCGCCACGCTGATCGACCCCGTTTTTTCGTCGGCTTCGACCGTGTGCACATCCGGGTGCTGTGATTCGGCGCACTGTGTGCAGGCGTCGCAGACGCCACAGGGCAGCGCCGTCGCTGCGGCGTCGGTTCGGCGGCGGCACAACAGGGTGGCAATCAGGGTGTCGGCCAGGCGGAATTTGCCAACGCCCGCCGGCCCGGTGAGCAGCACCGCGTGGCCGAGCCGTCCGCGCGACAGCGCGCCGGAGAACTGCGCCAGGGTGTCCTCGAGCCACGGCAACGTGGTCACGGCGATGCGCCTGCGAGCCGCGCTGATACCGCGTCCCAGAGTGCTTGTTGCACCTGCTCCGCAGGCGGGCAGCCGTCGATCACCCGAATCCGGTCGGGGAAGGCCGCGGCACGCGCGAGGTGCGCGCTGCGCACCCGTTCGAAAAAGTGCGCCGATTCCCGCTCGATCTTGTCGAGACCGCCTTCGCGCCTCGCCCGTGCAAGGCCGACATCGGGGGGGACGTCCAGCAGCAACGTCAGATCCGGTTGCAGGTCGCTGTGCACCAGCGCCTCCAGGGCGCACACGCGCGCTGCGCCGAGTTCACGGCCGCCGCCCTGGTAGGCAAAACTCGCCTCGGTGAAGCGGTCACAGAGAACCGTCACACCCTGCGCGAGGGCCGGTTTGATGCGGTTCTCGATGTGCTGCGCGCGAGCGGCGAAGACGATCAGCAACTCCGCCATCGGCGTGCACGCCAGGTCATCGCGGGTCAGCACGATGTCACGCAACACTTCACCGAGCGTCGTGCCGCCGGGCTCGCGGGTCAACAGCACGCGGTGGCCATCCGCTTCGAGACGTGATTTGAGGAAAGCCGCGCCGGAGGATTTGCCGCTGCCTTCGCTGCCCTCGAGCGTGATGAAGAGGCCGGGCGTCATTGCTTGAGCTGGTACTTGCGCACGGCCGCCTCGTGCTCGGCAAGGGTGGCGGAAAACTGGTGGCTGCCGTCACCGCGCGAGACAAAATACAAGGCATCGCCCTCGAGCGGCTGCACCGCGGCTTCGATCGCAGCCCGCCCGGCCAGGGCGATGGGCGTGGGCGGCAAGCCGTGGCGGGTGTAGGTGTTGTAGGGCGTGTCGTTGCGCAGGTCGCGCCGTCGGATGTCGCCGTCAAAGGACGGGCCGATCCCGTAGATGACCGTCGGGTCGGTCTGCAATCGCATGCCCACCTTGAGCCGCCGGGCGAACACGCCGGCAATCGCAGGCCGCTCTATCGCCTGACCGGTCTCTTTCTCGACGATCGAGGCGAGGATCAACGCGTCGTAGGACGAGTCCAGAGGCAGCGCGTCAGCCCGTGTGGCCCAGGCCGCCTCGAGCGTCGCGTTCAACGCCCGGTGGGCGCGCCGCAACAGCGTCGATTCACGGCTGCCCGTGGTGATGAAATAGGTTTCGGGCAGAAAGAGGCCCTCGGGGTGGTCGGCGTCGATGCCGAGCCGATCGAGCAGCTGCTCCGGGGTCAGGTGCGCGGTGTCGTGCTCGAAGCGGTCGTCTGCGGCCATCGCGGCGCGCAACTGCGCCACGGTCCAGCCCTCGACTACCGTGAACGCGTGCTGCACCACATCGCCTTGCACGAGCATGTCGAGCAAGTCGTCGGCCGACATGCCGGGCGAGATCACGTACTCGCCCGCCTTGATCCGGTCGGCCACGCCGAGGTAGCGGGCATACCAATACAAGGCGTGCGCATCGGGCACCACGCCGGCGTTAGCAAGGCGCTGGTTGAGCACCTTGAGGTTGGTGCCGCTCTCGACCACCAAGGGCACGGCCTGCTCGACGCCGAGCGGTTTGGACAACCGGTCCGGCACGGCGCGCGCCAACAACAGCCCTGCCGCCAGCGCCACCGCCAACACAGCAAACACGGTGGAGCGCATCAGCCCGGTTCTCCGTCGGTTCAGACGCGCCGGAACACGACGGTGCCGTTGGTGCCGCCGAAGCCGAACGAGTTTGACAGCACGACGTCGGTTGCCAATGCCTGGGGCTCGTGTGGTACGAAGTTGAGGTCACACGCCGGGTCGGGGTTGTCGAGGTTGATCGTCGGCGGTGCAACCTGGTCTCGCAGCGCCAACACGCTGAACACGGCCTCGATGCCACCAGCCGCACCCAGCAGGTGACCCGTCATCGACTTGGTGGAACTCACGCGCAGCGTGTAAGCGTGCTCGCCGAAAGCCCCTTTGACGGCCTCGGATTCCGCGATGTCGCCCGCCGGTGTCGAGGTACCGTGCGCGTTGATGTACCCCACGTCCTCGGGGTTGATGCCACCGTCACGCAGCGCATTGACCATGCACCGACGCGCGCCGTCGCCGTTTTCCGCGGGCTGCGTCATGTGGTAGGCGTCTCCGCTCATGCCGTAGCCGGCCACCTCGCAGTAGATGCGCGCGCCGCGTGCGCGTGCGTGCTCGAGCTCTTCGAGCACCAGTACGCCAGCCCCGTCACCGAGTACGAAACCGTCCCGGTCGACGTCCCAGGGGCGGCTCGCCGCCGCGGGGTCGTCGTTGCGCTGTGACAGGGCCCGTGCCGCGCCGAAGCCGGTCAGCCCCAGCGGGCACGTTGCCATCTCGGCACCGCCGGCGATCATCACGTCGGCGTCGCCGTAGGCAATGGTACGCGCCGCGTCGCCGATGTTGTGCGTGCCGGTCGTGCAGGCGGTCACGATCGCGTAGTTCGGCCCCTGGAAACCGTAGCGAATGGAGAGGTTCCCGGAGATCATGTTGATGATCGAGGAGGGGATGAAAAAGGGCGAAATCTTGCGCGGGCCGCGCTCGTGCAGCACGAGCTTTTGCGCCTCGATGTTCGGCAATCCGCCGATCCCGGACCCGACTGCAACCCCGACCCGCTCCGGGTCGAGCCCCTCGAGTGCATCTATGCCGCTGTCCTCGATCGACTGGATGCCCGCCGCCATGCCGAAGTGGATGAATTCATCCATCTTTCTGGCGTCCTTCGGGGCGAGGTAGGTGCTGACATCGAAATTCTTGACCGAACAGCTGAACCGCGTACCGAGCCCCTCGGTATCGAAACTCTCGACCGGTGCCGCGCCGGACTGACCTGCAAGAATGTTGGTCCAGGCATCCGACACCGTGTTGCCCACCGGGCAGACAATGCCGATACCGGTTACGACCACTTTACGCTTACTCATGGCTGCGCGTCCCTCTCACGCTGACGTAGCGGAATTGTGCACCAGTGTGCCGCCGCGGGCCACGGGCGTGCACCGCGACGGCCCCGCGCGCGACCGTCTCGACCCGAAAAATGGGGCCGATCGTGTGCAATACAATCCCGGCCTCCAAAAACGCAAAAGGCCGCAGCCCGGTTGACTGCGGCCAGCGTGCTGACACGTGCGGGGTCAGCTCTCGAGGTGTTCGTTGATGTACTTGATCGCTTGATCGACGGTGGTGATCTTCTCCGCCTCTTCGTCCGGAATCTCGCACTCGAACTCCTCTTCGAGGGCCATCACGAGCTCCACGGTGTCAAGCGAATCGGCTCCGAGGTCGTCTACGAAGGACGCTGTGGTCGTGACTTCTTCGGCCTTGACGCCCAACTGCTCGACAACGATTTTCTGGACGCGCTCTTCGACGCTGCTCATTCCTGGATAACCTCCGAAATTGGAAATGGGGGGCACGTGCTGCCCGACGGCATAGTGTAAGGAATTTGTCCGGGCACTACCACAAAAAGGCCGCGGGTGGCGCAGTCAGGCCATGTGCATGCCGCCGTTGATATGCAACGTGTGGCCCGTGATGTAGCCGCCGCCCTCGGAGGCCAGAAAAACCGCAGCCGATGCGATCTCCTCGGGTCGCCCGAGACGCCCCAACGCGATCTGCGCGCTCAACTGCGCCTTGATGTCGTCACTGAGTACTTCGGTCATGTCCGACTGAATGAAGCCCGGTGCGATGCAGTTGACGGTGACGCCCCGGCTGCCGAGTTCGCGTGCCAGCGACTTGGAGAAGCCCTCGAGTCCGGCCTTGGCCGCGGCGTAGTTGGCTTGTCCGGGGTTGCCCGTTGCACCGACCACCGAGGAGATGTTGATGATCCGGCCGCGGCGCGCCTTGACCATGCCGCGAAGACACGCCTTGCACACCTGGTAGACCGCCGACAGATTCGTGTCGATGATGCTGTCCCACTCGTCGTCCTTCATGCGCAGCATCAGGTTGTCGCGTGTGATGCCGGCGTTGTTGACCAGCACACTCACCGCCCCGAACTCGGCGTTGATACCCTTCACGACCTCGGTCACCTGCTCGCGGTCGGTGACATTGAGCACCCGGCCCGCCCCGGTGATTCCGGCATCGGCAAAGCGCTGCCCGATGGCCTCGGCACCGCGGTCCGAGGTTGCGGTGCCGACAACCGTGGCACCCGCCACACCCATGCCATCGGCGATCGCGGCCCCGATGCCACGGCTCGCGCCGGTGACCAACACGACCTCATTCGACAGATCCAGTGCACTCACGGTTGCGTCTCCAGCCAGGCGACCGCTTCAAGCGCCGCATCCAGTCCGGCCGGTTCGTCCACCGCGTGCAACGCGAACTCGCGGTCGGTGCGTTTCGCAAGCCCGCTCAGCACCTTGCCGGGGCCGAACTCCACCACCGCTTCGACGCCACGTGCGCGCATGGTTTGCAGTGTCGAAGTCCAGCGCACCGGATTCACCACGTGCGACTTGAGCGACGTGAGCATCGCGTCGAGCGTCGGCAACTCAGCGGCTTCGGCATTTTGCAGCACTGGCACACTCGGAATCTGGCTGTCAACGCGATCAATCGCAGCCGCGAGCTCCGAGACCACGCCGTTCATCAACGACGAGTGGTTCGGCACACTCACGGGAAGCATCAGTGCGCGTTTGGCGCCACGGCGCTTGGCCTCCGCACAAGCGGCCTCCAGCGCATCCACGTGTCCGCTGATGACGACTTGGCTCGGCGAGTTGAAATTGACCGCCTCAACCACGCGCTCACCAGTGAGTCCCTCACAGAGTGCGATGACCTCGTCATCATCCAGCCCGAGAATGGCCGCCATACCACCCTCCCCGGCCGGCACCGCTTTGGACATCAGTTCGCCCCGCAGCGCCACCACCCTGAGCGCCTCGGCGTAGCCAAAGGCCCCGGTGGCCACCAGCGCCGCGTATTCTCCGAGGCTGTGGCCGGCGGCGCACGCCGGCGCCGCGCCGCCGCGCGCCTGCCAGGCCCGCCAGCACGCCACACCCGAAACGAACATCAGCGGCTGGGTGATCTCGGTTTGCTTGAGCCGGTCCTCCGGACCCGACTGGGCCAGCGCCCAGAGGTCGTACCCGAGCACGTCGGCGGCTTCACTGAAGGTGTCGCGCACGCAGGCCTCTTCGCTGGCCAGCGCGGACAACATACCGACGGATTGCGATCCCTGACCGGGAAACACGGCGGCAAACTTCATCTGGTGCTCCTCAACACGAACAGACGGGGACCGGACTCAGACGTCGAGCGCCTCTCTCAGGACGTCGCGCATGTCGTACAGGCCCGGTGGCTGAGCTTGCAGCCACTGCGCGGCCCGCACGGCCCCCTTGGAAAAATTGAAACGGCTGCTGGCGCGGTGCCCGATCTCGAGCCGCTCGCCGTCGCCCAGGAACAACGCGTTGTGCTCCCCGACGACGTCGCCGCCGCGCAGCGTCTGGAACCCAATCACCCCGCGTTTGCGGGCACCGGTGTCACCGTGGCGCGTGAAAACGGCGTTGTCGAGGTCGATGCCGCGGCCCCGTGCCAGCGCCTGCCCCATGGCCAGCGCCGTACCGGACGGCGCGTCGACCTTGTGCCGGTGGTGCGCCTCGACCACCTCGATATCGAAGTCATCGCCGAGCGCACGCGCGGCACGCTCGAGTAAGTTCAACAAGACGGTTACGCCAACGCTGTAGTTGGCCGCAAACATCACCGGGATCTGCTGCGCCGCCTGCTGGATGCGTTGCGTCTGAGACGGCGTGAAACCCGTCGTGCCGATCACGACCGGCACCGATTGCGCGGTGGCGGCCTCGAGTGTCGCGAGGGTGCCGAGCGGGCGCGTGAAGTCGATCACCACGTCGGCGTCGCCGACGACCGCGTTGATGTCCGGGCTCACCGACACCCCGAGCGGCTCGGACGCACCGCAGACGCCGCCAACATCCTGCCCGAGGGCCGGGTGACCGGCCATTTCGCTGGCCGCACTCAGCCCCACGCCCGGCGTCTCCAGGACAGTCTGGACCAGTGTCTGGCCCATTTTTCCAGCGACACCCACGATGCCCACGCGCAAAGACGGACTCGCCATATGATCCACCGGCAAATTCCCGGGATTGTATCACAGTGTCAAAAACTGGACAGAAGCGCACCGTTTTTGACACGGCGCCGGTCGCCAGACGACGGGAATCTGTCACCGCAATGGCTTTCAATTCAGCCATTTATGACGGTTTCGATGGAATGTGGTCCAAGCCATGCAGAAGGGTTGGGGTTGTTCTATTTTTGTGACACAGGTGCCAGCACTAGTCCGCGGGCGTAAGTATTCTGAAACACCATCAGCTCTCACCTCACGTATTTCGAGACCTAAACCCCATGAAACTGAAACTCTCTCTCTCTGCTTTTGCTGTTGCCTTGGCCGTGTCGGGCCCTGCCTTCGCTGGCGACGCCGAGAACCAGGCCGTGGTCGACGCCATCATGGCTGCAAACGGTGGCACCTCGCCAGACGGAACTTTCAACGCGACGTGGGACGGAGTCGGTCCGTCCGATACCGACCGCTATCCGTTTGTCGGCGGTGGCGCCGGCACTCGGTTTGCGGGCTCCGCTTGGACATCTGGCGCCACGACAGGCCACTGCAGCTTTCATGGCATTGTGTGCGACGGCAGTGGCAACGTGGTCAACATCGAAGTGCCTAACGCGATGATGACGATAACGGCCGCGCAGTTCTTCGCAGCCCTCGCACCGGTCGCGGGAGATCTGCTGACCGCCAACTACTCAAACACTGGTAGCGCCGCCGACGACAACACCGTCTCAGGTGCGATGCCAGCAGACATGAGCGCCTTCACATCTATGCGTGTGATCGCCGTCAACAATGCCGGTACCAGCGGCACGCTCCCCGATATGAGCGCGATGACTAACTTGGAGTTTGCAGGGCTGGATGATAGCGGCTTCACCGGCATGACGGGGCAAATTGGCGGTTCGATACTCGAAACGCTGAACATCAACAACAACCCGTCGATGGCGGGCGACCTGACTGCGACTTTGGGGGCGTCCGCCAACTCGCTTATCCGCATCCGCGCCTCGGGCACACCGTTGCAGGGCCAGATTCCGGACTACAGCGGCAACACCGTGTTGAACCACTTCGAAGTGGACCAGACAGGCCTCGGTGGCGTGCTCAACCTCAATGCCGCGGCAAGCGGCCTCGAGGGCGGCGGGAACTTTAATGTGACCAACACTGGCATCACCGCCGGCACAGGCACATCCACTGGCCCCTACTCGCCGGCCATCGCCGCTGCGACGCTGAACTCCGCCGTGCCAGACACAACCGATGGCACCATCGATGTGACCTGGACCGAGCCGACACCCGCAGCAGACGGTTACCTGATCCAAGTCTCGTCCGATTCCGGCGTGACCTGGACCGAAGTCGCTGACACCACCGGCGCCATGGGCACCACCAGCGCGCTGACCGCAGGCACCTATGACGTCCGTGTCATCGCCTACGACAGCCAGAACAACGGCTCGATCAACTACGACATCGAAGCCGTGCCCTCGAACGAGCAAACCGGCGTCGTGGTCAGCATCGCCAGCGGCACCACCACCGGCGGCGGCACCACCACCGGTGGCACGACCACGGGCGGCACGACCACGGGCGGTTCCAGCTCGGGCGGTGGCGCAGCCTGGTTGCTCCTCGCCCTCCCTCTGTTGGCCCTGCGTCGCCGCAACGGCTGACCCGGGTCAGCCCTAGGGACCGAAAACAGCCGGCACATTGCCGGCTGTTTTTTTTTGATCCCGGAAACGCAGCTCAGTCGGCGAGCAGGTTGTGCAGGTCGCTCTCGCTCAACACCGTGACCCCGAGCACTTCGGCCTTGCTCAGCTTCGAGCCAGCGTTGTCACCGGCGATCAGCGCCGTCGTCCGCGCCGACACGCTGCCAGTGACTTTCGCACCGCGCTGCTGAAGCGCCTGTTTCGCTGCGTCGCGTGTCATCGTGGACAGGGTCCCGGTCAACACGTAGGTGTTACCGCTGAGGTCAACCGCCCCGGTCGCACCGGTGTCAGCGAACGGCGTCGACGACGGCGACACGCCGCAGGCTTGCAAACCGGCGATCACCGCGCGGTTGCGTTCGGATTGCACGAAGTGCGCAATGCTCTGCGCCAGCACCGGGCCAATCCCCTCGACCGGCGCGGGCGCGGTGCCCGACAGCTGGTCTGCGCTCGCCTCGCGAACCGCGGCGACCTCACCGCCCGCCCAGTCCAGTATGCGTTCGGCAACCGCGCGGTTGACCCGAATGCGCGCTGACGCGACCGCGGGTACGAAGGTCTCGGCCGTGATGTCGTCGCGTTCGGCGAGCAGCTCGATCACCCGTTGTGCACCCACCGGCCCGAGGCCGTCGACACCGACCGTCGGCGTCAACGCCGCCGCGTCGAGCGCCAGGAACGCGTCGAAGTCGCCCACGTGCTCGGCGAGCGCCCCGGCCGTCACCTCGCCAATACCCGCAATGCCGAGCGCGAAGATGACCCGACCGAGCGGCTGCGTCTTGCTGGCCTCGAGCGCCGCCAACAGGTTGGTCGCGGATTTCTCGGCGATCAGATCGAGCGACTCGAGCTGTTCGCGCGTCAGGCGGTAGAGGTCGTCCGGCGTGGTCACCAACGCCCTATCGACCAACTGTTCGACCACTTGGTCGCCGAGCCCCTCGATGTCCATGGCCCGGCGCGACGCAAAGTGCCGGAGCGCTTCCTTGCGTTGCGCTGCGCAGGAAAACCCGCCCGTGCACCGCAGCGCGGCTTCGCCAGGCAACTGCACGGTCGGCGACTGACACACCGGGCACGCCGTCGGCGGTGTGATGTCGACGCCGTCCGTCGAGGCACCGCCCGGCGCAACCCCGACGACCTCGGGGATCACGTCCCCGGCGCGCCTCACGGTCACCCGGTCGCCGACCCGGATCGCCTTGCGGCTGACCTCGTCCATGTTGTGCAGCGTGGCATTGCTGACCGTCGCCCCGCCGACAAACACCGGCTCGAGGCGGGCAACCGGCGTCAACACGCCGGTTCTGCCGACCTGGAACGACACGTCGAGCAACGCCGTGGTCGCCTCTTCGGCCGGGAACTTGCGCGCGACCGCCCAACGCGGAGCCCGCGCCACCTGACCGATGCGTTGCTGGGACGCGACGTCGTCGACCTTGAAGACCACGCCGTCGATGTCGTAGTCGAGATCGGGCCGCTGCGCGAGCACCTGGCGGTAGTAGGTGTCACAGCCCGCCGCCCCCTCAACCACCGCCACCAGCGGGTTGACCGGCAACCCCCAGCGTGCGAGCGCTGCCAGGGTCTCGGATTGCGTGCTCGGCAAGCTGCCGCCGTCGACAAACCCGACCGAGTAGGCGAAGAAATCCAGCGGTCGGCCCGCCGTAATACGCGAGTCCAGCAAGCGCACGCTGCCGGCCGCAGCGTTGCGCGGGTTGACGAAGACCTTCTCGCCCGCGGCGGCCTGCGCGGCGTTGAAGCGCTCGAAAGCCGATCGGCGCATGATGAGCTCGCCCCGAACCTCGAGTGTGCGCGGGTGGTCGTCCGCCTGCAGCGCCAACGGGATGCGTTTGACGGTGCGGAGGTTGGCGGTGATGTCCTCGCCCTGGCGGCCGTCGCCGCGCGTGGCACCGCGCACCAGCTGCCCTGCTTCGTAGCGCAGGCTCACCGCGAGGCCGTCGAGTTTGGGCTCGGCGGCAAACGCAAGCTCGGCAGCGCTCGCATCCTGCAGCCGCTCGCGCGCGCGGCGGTCGAAATCGCAGACGTCCTCGTGGCTGAACGCGTTGGCCAGCGACAACATCGGCAGGGCGTGCTCGACCGTCGCGAACCCGTCCGCGGGCGCGGCACCGACCCGCACGGTCGGCGAGTCGGGCGTCAGCAGCGTGGGGTCCGCATCCTCGAGCGCCTTGAGCTCGTGGAAAAGCACGTCCCACTCTGCGTCGCTCAGCGTCGGGGCATCGAGCACGTAATAGTCGTGGTTTGCGCGATTGAGCGCATCGCGGAGCGTACGCGCGCGCGCTGCCGACTCCGATCGCCTGGCGTCGGACATCAGGTGATCAGTTGGCCACCGGTGTCGCCAAACCGGGCGTTAGCGCTGCGGATCAGGCGTGCGCGCGTCTCTTCGAGGTGGGTGCGGGTGACCGGCGCGTGGTTGTCGTCGCGCAGGTCGGCACCGATGGCCTTGGACACCTCGTAGGCCTCCGCCACCATCATGTCGTAGGCCACGTCGTCGCGCAGCGGCCCGGGCAGCTGCAGGAAGAAGCTGACCCCGGGCGTGGTGAGCGCATGCAATTCGCGGGGGTCGAACTGGCCGGGCTCCACCATGTTCACCACACTGAAGATGCAGCCCTGGTCATGGTTGAGGTGGTACAGGCCCATCTCGCCGAGTTCGAGGCCCCGGGACTCAAACGCATTCGCGAGCGCAACACCCGACAACACCTGCCCGGGGCGCGCCATCACGTTGATGACCGTCAGTGCGGGCTCGTCGCTCTCGACGGTGGCGACACCCTCGGCGTCGGGCTCGCGCCACGCCAGTGTGCCATCCTCGTCGGTCAGCTCGTCGGTGGCGTAGTCGAGCGCGGGCTCGGCCAACTCGGTTTGCGGCGACGCACTGCGGCTCGGCCCGCCCTTGCTCGCGTCACGCTGGTGCAGCGCGCGTTCAATGAGCGACGGGTCAACCGTGGCGTTGCTGAGTGTCGCCGCGTCTTCGAGCGTTTTGAGGGCAGCGTCCTGCGGGTCGGCAAACGACCGACGACGTCGCCCGCCAAAGAAGTAGCTGCCGTAAACGAGCACCAGGGTGACGACGCCGCCTGCTACCAGCACCCACCGCAAGGTTTCCATCATCGCCCGTTCTCAGCGTTCGTTGACAAACTCCGTGCGTCGCGACGTGCACGGACCGATTTGGTTCACGCGGTCGCGAGGGTCGCTGCCTCGCCCACGTCGACAGACACCAGGCGTGACACGCCCGGCTCGTTCATGGTCACACCCATTAACTGATCGGCGAGCTCCATCGCCTGCTTGTTATGAGAGATGTAGATGAACTGTACCCTCTGCGACATTTCTCTGACAAGTTCACAGAAGCGGCCCACGTTGGCGTCGTCGAGCGGCGCGTCAACCTCGTCGAGCATGCAGAACGGCGCGGGGTTGAGGTCGAAGAAGCCGAACACCAGGGCCACCGCCGACAGCGCTTTCTCACCTCCTGACAGCAGGTGGATGCTGCTCACCCGTTTGCCGGGTGGGCGGGCCATGACGTGCACTCCGGCGCTCAGCATGTCGCTGTCGGTGAGCTCCAGACGCGCCTCACCGCCGCCGAACAACCGTGGAAAGTAGTGTTGCAGGCGCTCGTTGACGCGCTCGTAGGTGTCCCTGAAGCGCTGGCGCGTCTCCTTGTCGATGCGCGCGATGGCCGCCTCGAGCGTTGCCAGGGCCTCGTTCACATCCGCCAGCTGCTTCTGCAACTGCTCGTCGCGCTTGCGCGTCTCCTCGTACTCGTCGATCGCCGCGAGGTTGATAGCACCCAAACGCTGAATGCGCGACTGAACCTGGTCCAATTGCTCCTGCCAGGCCAGCGGGGCAGCGTGTTCGGGCAGTCCGTCGAGCACCTTTTGCAAGTCGACGTCAAGCGGTGCGGCCTGTTCGTGTAGGGTTTGCACACGGACTTGCAGTTCGTTGCTGGCCAGGCGCTCGGCGTTGAGTTTTTCGCGCACCTCGAGGCCGACGCGCTCGGCCCGCGCCCGGCGCTGCTCGCCCTCGCGCACGCGCAACTCGACCGTCTCGGCTTTCTCTCGGCTGGCGACCAGCACCTGCTCTGCCGCGGACCGCCGTTCCAACAGCCCGGCGAGGTGTTCGTCGACGTCGTCCGCCGGATCGCCGGCGTCGTCGAGTGCCAGGGCGAGCTGCTCGCGGCGTTGGCTCAGGTGCCGCTGCTGGTCTTCCATGCGCGCGAGGTTTTCCCGCGTCGCCTCGCGTTGACTGCGCAGTGACTCCAGCCGCACGGCCGCCTGGCGGCCCTGCTCGCCCGCGGCGCGCGCGTCCTCGCGCGCTTGTGCCAAGGCCTTGTCTGCCCGGGCCTGGGTTTCGGTCAACGACTGCCCGGTTTGACCGAGCACCGACAAGGCCGTCTCGGCTGCGGCCGCCGTGGCCAGGCACGCCGTCCGCTCGGCCGCCTCGCTCTCGCGCCGGTGTTCGAGTCGGGCCCGCTCCTCGGTGAGTTGGCGCGTGCGCAGCTGCGCACGCTCGAGTTGTTGGCTGAGGTTTTCCCGACGTGCGCTGGCCTCGGTTGCGCGTTTGAGCGCCTCGTTGGCGATGCGCTGCGACTGCTCGCGCGCGGCCTCGGCGTCGTGCAAGGCGCGCTCGAGCGTGTCGCGCTCGGACTCGAGCTGCGCGAGCGCCTGGCGGTCGGTGTCGAGTGCCGCAGCGAGGCTGCCCATCTCGGCCTCGCGCGCCAGCACGCTGACTTCGGCATCCTCGGTCTGCGCGATACGCACCCAGTTGCGCCCCACACGCTCGCCGCGGCGCGTGACAAAGGACTCACCCGGCCCGAGTTCCGGTCGCCGGTCAAGCGCGGACGCCAGCGTGTCAGCGACGCGAACACCGCGCAGCCAATCGGCCACCGCGTCGGCGCCGGAGACGCGGGCGGCGAGCGCGTTAGGACCACCGCCGGCGTGCGCCGAAGGCTCGCCGGGCGACAGGACCGTCAACGCGCCACCCTCGAGCGACGCAGCCTGGGTGCCAACGGCGGCGACGTCGTCGACCTGGACCGCATCGAGCACGTCGCGCAAGACCGTCTCGACCGCACACTCCCAGCCGTGTTCGACCTGAAGGCCCTCGGCGAGGCGCGGCCGCGACGCCAACCCGGCACTGTCCAACCAGGCTGCCACGGCGCTGCCGTGGTCGCGCAAGGCCGCCTGCTGCAGCGCCTCGAGCGCCGCCAGCCGCCCCTGCGCAGTCTGCACACGCGTGCGCAGCGTGTCGAGCGCCTCGCTGCTCTCGCGCTCGCGCCGGCGCGCGTCGCCAACCGCGCGGGCCGCGGTGTCAAGTTCGCGTGCGCGCGCGTCACGTTCAACTGCAGCGCTTCGGTCGGCTTCAACAGCGCGTGTGCAATCGGCCTGCACCGCGTCCGGATCGAGGCCCGAGCGCTCGGCGTCGAGCCGTTCGAGCTGCGACACCAGGTGAGCCGCACTGCGTTCGAGTTGAGCCGCCTGGGTACGCTGCACGTCCAGTTCGCGCAACCGTTCACCGCGCTCGGCCGTGTAGTCCGTCAGGCGTTCCCGGCTCGCGCTGGCGAGCTGCTCGGCGCTGCCGAGCTCGGCGTCAGCGCGCTGCCGAGCCGCGTCCAAGGCCTCGAGCTCCGGCGCCTCGCGGGTCAGTTCGGCTTCGAGCAATGCCACCCGCTCCCGGTCGCGCTCAAGGTGCTGCGCGACCTCGCCAAGCGCCTGCTCGGCCTGTGCCAGATCGCGATCCCGCGACTCGCGCAGCTGCCGGCTGTGTTTGATGGCCTGCTCTGCGCGCGACACCTCGGCGCCCAACCGGTAGAACTCGGCCTGCTGGGCGTTGAACGCGTCCTGGCCATCCGCGAGGGTGGCGCGATCCCGCTCGATCGCCGCTTCGGCTTCGCGCTGATCGGCGAGCGCGGCCTCGAGCTCGGTTTCAATTTCGCGCTCGGTGACGCGCTTGGCGTCGAGCTCTGCGCGGTAGTCGCGCCACCGCAAGGCGAGCAACTGCGCCTCGAGCTCGCGCTCATCGGCCTTGAGTGTCTTGAAGCGTTCGGCGGCGCGCGCCTGGCGTTGCAAGTGGCCCAGTTGTTTCTCGACCTCTTCGCGCAGGTCGTTGAGGCGGTCGAGGTTGTCGCGCGTGTGGCGAATCCGGTTTTCGGTTTCACGCCGGCGCTCCTTGTACTTGGAGATGCCAGCGGCCTCTTCGAGGAACACGCGAAGTTCCTCGGGTTTGGCTTCAATCAACCGTGAGACTGTGCCCTGCTGGATGATCGCGTAGCTGCGCGGCCCCATGCCGGTGCCGAGGAAGATGTCCTGCACATCGCGTCGTCGGCAGCGCGTGCCGTTCAGCGAGTAGACCGATTGCCCGTCGCGCATGACCGTGCGCTTCACGGACAACTCGGCGTAGGCCGCGTACTGGCCGCCGAGCCCACCGTCGCTGTTGTCGAACACCAGCTCGACCGACGCCTGGCCGACGGGTTTGCGCGCACTCGACCCGCTGAAAATGACATCGTCCTTCGATTCGCCGCGCAGCTGCTTGGCCGAGCTCTCACCCATGACCCAGCGAACAGCGTCGATCACGTTGGACTTGCCGCACCCGTTCGGGCCCACTATACCCACGAGGTTGCTCGGCAATGTGATGGTGGTCGGGTCGACGAAGGATTTGAACCCAGCGAGCTTGAGGCGGCTTAACCGCATGCGGCGTGTCTTCTCTGGTGTCGAAAACGAGCCAAGCGGGCAGCGGTGGCGCTCGGCCCTCGTATTCTACCCGCTCGCGACCGGTAACACACCTGCCGCGGTGGCAACCCCCAACACAGGAGACACAGGGTGTTGAGCGGTCTTTCAGCCGCGGCCGGCGGTGCACGGTATTACAAACGTGGGATCGGCCTGATCGCTCAGCCCGGCCTGCGCCGCTTCGTGGCGCTGCCGTTGGCGGCCAACACGGTGTTGTTCGTGTTGTTGGTGGGCTGGCTGAAGCGCCAGGTGGACAGCGCCCTGGGCTGGCTGACCGACAGCCAGTGGATGCAATGGCTGGCGGGCATCGAGGCGCTGGCGTGGCTGGTCCCGGTGGTTCAGGGCCTGCTCTGGCTGCTCTTCGGCATCGGCGTGCT
>JBCCUP010000064.1 GCA_039196715.1 Pseudomonadota bacterium | reverse complement strand
GTGCTGAAGGACCCGATCGTGAATTTCACCCCCAATGCGTTGGCGTGCGTGTTGTGCGGCGCGTTGTTCTGGGTGGTGTCGCAGTACACGGACGCCCACATTGATTTGAATCAGCGCGTGTTCAGCGAGCCGCTGTACGCCACGGCCGCCGCGGTCTGTGGCGTGTACCTGGTGTTGTCTATCGCGACGCTGCTCGCCCGGGTGTCCGTCGCGAGGTCGGTGCTGGTGCGCCTTGGCCAGGCGTCGCTGTTTATCTTGATGTTTCACCTGCCGTTGATCGAGCTCGGCGAGTCGCTGCTCTTCCGTGTTGTGACGGACCGCGCGTACGCGGGTGGGGTCTACATCGTGGCGTTTCTGTTTGGCGTTCTATGTCCTGTGTTGCTCAAAACCCTCGTCGAGCACAGTCGATGGCTGTCGCTGGCCTTGTTGCCCGCCGGCGCGCACAAGACGGCCGTCGAACGGGGCGCCATGCAGAAGCCCCTGTAAGCCGAACCCGACGCGCTGGCCGGCACGGTCTGTCAGCCGTTCTCTGGGCGGGATGCCGGGCTGGCAAGTCACCCGATCCGACCCCGCTCGGCGGGGTCGGCGGTGCAGTCCTGCGGGTGGACCAGTCAGGTGATCTCCTGCACGTCCATCACCAGTTGGTTCCAATTGCGCTGGTTCTCGATGTCGTGCTCGAGCTCTTGCTCGTCTGCGATGCGGAAGCGTTTCAACGCCGGCGTCGTGCTGGTCGCTTGGTAGAGCCAGTAGGCCTCGGCCTTCAGCGCGTCTTCAATCGGTTTGTCGATCGATTCGTACACCATTTGCTTGCAGGCGTTGATCGATTCGGCGGGAAACCGCGCGATGCGCTGCGCCAGCGCGTCAACATAGGCGCCGATTTCATCGGGGTCCAGCGCCTTGTTGACGGTGCCGAGGGCCTCGGCCTCGTCGGCGTCGAAGTCACGGGCGCTGAGGATGATCTCGAGCGCACGGCCCAGGCCGGTCTGCCGCGCCATGCGTGAGGCACCGCCGCCGCACGGCAGGATGCCCATGCCGACTTCCATCTGCATGAATTTGAACTTGCCGCGTGCGGCGAAGCGCATGTCGAGTGCCAGCGCCAACTCATGGCCCCCGCCGCGCGCAAAGCCCTCGAGCTTGGCGATGGTCGCCTGCGGGACGCGGCTGATGCGCTCGCAAACGGCTTGCAAATCGAGCAGCTGCGCGTCTTCCCGAGATACGGCGGTGTCGGACATGTCTTTCAGGAGTTCCGTGTCGTAGTGGCAGACCCAGATCTCCGGATTGGCCGACTGAAACACGACGACCTTGGTTTCGCGGTCGCGCTCGAGGCGCATCGCGAGGCTGTTGAGGTCGGCGAGCATCTCCTGGCCTTGCACGTTGACCGAGCCGAAGTTGAAGGTCACGGTGAGGATGCCGTCGTGTTGTTCTGTGGTGAAGGTGCTGAATCCAGCGTATTTCATGGTGTCGTACCCAGTGTGGTTGAGGTGGTGTCGGGCCCGGATGAGGGCCCGCTGGTGGTCGAAGGCGCGTGTTGCAGGGGTCGTGCGCCCGATCTAGTGGTCCGCGAGCGTCCGGATCACCTGCTCGATGGCGGCGATCACGGCGGCGTTGCGGCCGCCGTCGAGCGCATCGGGGTGCGGGTCTGCGAACTGCCCGCGGTCGTTGTCGAAGTAGCGGCCCGCGGCGTGGGCAAAGTCCGCGCTGAGCGCGGCGCGTGCCAGCACCTGCGCGCCGATCGCGAGGTCGTGCCCGGGCAGGCCGTAGGCGTCCTTGACCATCTTGCTGGCGAGGAACGACCCCGGGTTCACGGCGATCACCGACGGTCCGTCGCGCACGAGGGCGTTGGCGAGCTCGAACGACCACATGGTCAGCGCGAGCTTGCTCTGGGCGTAGGCGTCGCCCGCAGCGAGATGGCGCTTGCCGAGCAGGGCGTCGAGGTCGACCGGGGCCTGGGCTGCAGAAGAGAGGTTGATGACGCGGCTGCCGACGGGCAGGGCGTCGGCCAGTCGGTGGGTCAGCACGTAGGGGGCGACGGTGTTGACAATGAAGCGGGCATCGAAGCCCTCGGGGGTGATCGGGTCGGCCAGGGTGAAGACGCCGGCGTTGTTGATCAGCACATCGAGCGAACCGACGTCGGCCGCGACGGCCTTGGCGAGCTGCACGGTGTCGGCGTACCGGGTGAGGTCGGCGCGGTGGGTCCGCACGACACCGGCGCCCGGCACGCGCCGCAGGGCCTCGGCCACAGCCGACAGTTTGTCGGCATTGCGGCCGTGCAACACCAGGGTGTGGCCGTCGGCGGCGAGGTGCTCGGCAGTGGCGCGGCCGATGCCGTCGGTGGCACCGGTGATCAGGAGGGTTTTGCTCATGGGGTCAGTCCGGGGTGTGGAAGGCCGGCAGCAGCTCGCTCGCGAGTGTCTGCAGGGTGTCGTCGATGGGCGCGCGGTTGAATCGCAGGTTGAGCGCGACGTGGTTGACGCCGATCGCCCGGCGGCTCTCGAGCAACGCCTTCAAGCCGTTCAGGCCGGCGTGTACGCCGAGGTGGATCGGTCGCAGGGGGGCGTCCACGTGCCGGTCGAGGTCGATGTAGAGCGGCTCCATGACCGGCTTCGGCGGCTGGTCGGCTGCGGCCGTGCGGCCGCGGTAGTCGTCGATCAACGCGGCCTGAGACGCCGGTGACCGCGGGTAGGTCATCCAGCCGTCGCCGTGCTGTGCGATCCAGTCCGGCGCTTGCTGGCTGGAACCGGTGATCAGGATCGGCAGACGCTTACCGACGGGTTTTGGCAACAGATCCAGCTCGGCCGTGACCGAGCCGTAGGCATTGCTCAAGCTCTGGTTGCGCCCTCCAACGGCGCGCAGGTACGCGTAGGCCTCGCGAAAGCGGGCGCCGCGCGCGTCGAAGGGCACCCCGAGGGCGGGGTACTCCTCGGGGCGGTCGCCCGAGGCCACGCCGAGGATCAGGCGTCCACCCGAGAGCACGTCGGCGGTGGCTGCGGCCTTGGCGAGGTGCGCCGGGTGGCGCAACGGCAGGATGGCACTGGCAACGCCGAGGGCGATGTCTCGGGTGTGCGCGGCCAGGTAACCGAGGTAGGTGAAGGGGTCGAAGCCCTGGCCGGCGTCGCCGAAGGACGGGACGTTGAACGGCACGTCACGCAGCCAGACCGCCGCGAAGCCCAGCGCCTCGGCCAGTTGCACGCGCTCGAGGTGGTCGGTGAGCGTCGGCACGGCCGACGTCGGGTACGCCTCGAGCGGCACCACGAGGCCGACGGTCATCGCTCCACTGCGGAAAGTCGCGTTGTAGCCGCGGTTGATCGTGTCGAAGGCCAGGGGTTCCGCGGCCGCTTGCAGCGCGCTCACGGTGCGGCAAACCGCAGCAGCGTGCGGCTCTCGATGCTCTTGCGCGGTACCGTTGCCTCGGCGTCGCCCGGCAGGTCGAGCGCGCTGTGGGCGAGCTGGGGCCGCCCCCGGCTGTCGTAGATGTTGAACACCACCGCCTCGTCCGGTGCCATGGCCGAGCGGTAGAACCAGCGGTGGCGCGGGTTGCGCGCGAGCCCGAGGATCTGACCGTGTCGGTCGGGGTAGATCAGGCCGATGTCCATCCAGTCGTCGGCGTCGACGGACCTCGGCTCGATGAAGCCGAGCGGCGACGACCGGATCACGTGCTCGACCGGGCGCCAGACGTTGACGAAGGCAAAACCGGCGGTGTGGTAGTCGGGCGCGCCGTCGCCGACCAGGTCGATGAGGCGCTGCTCGGCACCGGCGCGGTTGTAGTCGTTGTGCACGTTGCGCGCGGGGCGGCGGAGCGCGGTCGGGTCGTCGATGCGCACCGTGTGGTCGAACACAGTGACCGCTTCGGCGCCGGTCACCCGCGTCAGCAGGCTGACGAGTTCGGCGTCGTAGGTTGCCTGCCACGTATCCGTGCCATCAAACGCGGCGACCGCGGTCGCCTCGGTCAGAAACGCAATCCCGTCGGTGTCGAAGCGCAGCGTGTCGCCGTCCTCGCGCTGGTCCCGGACCTGTACCTCGGCGCGGTCGAGTTCCGGTGACACCAGTGTGCCTTCGACGCCGTCGACATCGAAGGCAAAGGCCTGGGGCTCGGCCTTCTTGACGTGGTAGTTCACGTGGGCGGTGATCGGCATGTCGGGTCTCCGTTGGCGACCGAACGGGTCGGGTGTCAGTCGGTGCGAGAGAGCCTATGGCGCTTGAAAAGCAGAATAAATAACCAATATTCCAAATCAGTTTTTAGAAAATCACTATAATCAGGCATGGACACCGACGCCCTCCGCCTCTTTGTCATGGCGGCCACCACGCTCAACATCAGCGCTGCCGGGCGCCAGCTCGGCCTCGCGCCGGCCGTCGCTGGGGCGCGGCTGTCGAAACTCGAACGTCAGGTGGGCGCCGATCTGTTGCACCGCTCGACCCGCAGCGTCGCCCTGTCGCTCGAGGGGGCGGCGCTTCTGCCCTATGCGCGCGATATCCTCGCCAAGGAGGACGCCGCCCTCGCGGCGCTCGGGCACGGCAACCCGGAGGTCACCGGCACGCTGCGCTTCGCCGCGCCGAGCACCTTTGCCCAGCGCCACGTGGCGCCACGCCTGCCCGACTTTCTCGCGCGCTACCCCGGCATCAACCTCGAACTCAAGCTGTCCGACACGCAGACCAACCTGATCGAGGGTGGCTTCGACCTGGCGTTGCGGAATGTCGCGATCGCCGACAGCACGCTGATCGGGCGGAAGCTCGCCGACGACAAACGCGTGTTGTGCGCGTCGCCGGCCTACGTGGCCGCACACGGCCTGCCGGCGTCACCCGAGGATCTGGCGGCGCACCAGCTGCTGGTGTTCATGGACGCCAAGCCACGCCGGCTCACCGCCGCGGGCGCGCGCGAGTGCACCTTTCCGCCGCCCGGCGGGCGGCACCGGGTGGTGTGCGACGACGGCGCCAGCATGCGGATCGCCACCGAGGCCGGGGTGGGCATTGCCATGGGCTCGCTTTGGAGCGTCCACGCCGACCTGCAGGCCGACACGCTGGTGCGGGTGCTGCCCGAGTACGAGGTTGACGACGGTTCGGCGCTCTGGCTGGTCTACCCGAAATCCAATGTCCTGACGGCCAAGGTCCGCGTGTTCATCGACTTCCTGATCGAAACCGTTGGCCGCCCGCCCGCGTGGGAATCGGTGTGACCCCACAGCTGGCCAAGGCGAGCCAGCGATGTAGTTACATCAGATTCAGCGGGCGAGCACCGGTGCCAGAAAGGGCGCCGTCGCCGAGCGTTTCCGCTTGGCGAGGGTTGCCGGTGTGCCGCTGGCGACGAGTTTGCCGCCGGCGGCGCCGCCTTCGGGCCCGAGCTCGATCAGGTGGTCGCACTCGGCCAGCAGGTCGAGATTGTGCTCGATCACGACCACGCTGTTGCCTTGCGCCACCAGGCGGTGCAGCACGGTGATCAGTTTCTCGACATCGGCCATGTGCAGGCCGACGGTGGGTTCGTCGAGCAGGTAGAGGCTGTGCGGTACCCTGGCGACACGTCCGCCGCGCGCCGGGCCCGGTTTCGAGCGCGCCAGCTCGGTCACGAGTTTCAGCCGCTGGGCCTCGCCGCCCGACAGTGTCGGGCTGTGCTGGCCGAGTGCGAGGTAGCCGAGCCCGACGTCCTGCATGAGCTTGAGCGGGTAGTGGATGCTCGCCTGGGCGTCGAAGAAGCCAACCGCTTCGTCCACCGACATGGCAAGCACGTCACCGATGCTCTTGCCGCGCCAGTGCACGCTGAGCGTGTCGCGGTCGAAGCGCGCGCCGTGGCAGCTCTCGCACAGCAGTTTGACGTCGGGCAGGAAGTTCATTTCGACCCGGGTCATGCCCTGGCCTTCACAGAGGTGGCAGCGGCCCTCACCGGTGTTGAACGAGAAACGGCTGGCGGCGTAGCCGCGCAGGTTGGCCTCGTTGGTGGCGGCGAACAGCTTCCTGATGCCGTCCCAGACGCCGACGTAGGTGGCCGGGCAGGACCGCGGGGTCTTGCCGATGGGGGTCTGATCCACCTCGAGCACGCGGTCGATGTGCTCCCAGCCGGCGATAGCGCGGCAGCCAGTCCAGCGGGGCTTGGGGTCGCGCTTGGTTTTTCGTGAGAGCCGCGCGTCGAGGTTGTCGCCGATCACGTCGCGCACCAGCGTGCTCTTGCCCGAGCCAGACACGCCACAGACGCCGACCAACACACCAAGTGGCAGGGCAAGCGCGTCAATGCGGAGGTTGTTTCGGCTGACGTCGGACACCGTGAGGGTGCTACCGACCACCGGCGACGTGCCGGTGTCGCGTGGCATCGGGTGGCTCAAGGGTGCCGACAGGCAACGCCCGGTCAGTGAGCGCGGGGTCCCGGCGAGCTGCGCGAGGCTGCCGGTGGCCACGAGCTCGCCGCCGCGCTTGCCGGCGCCGGGGCCGATGTCGATCAGGTGGTCCGCGGCGCGCATGGTGTCCTCGTCGTGTTCGACGACGACCACGGTGTTGCCGCGGTCGCGCAGCGTGCCGAGGGTCTCGAGCAGCACGGCGTTGTCGCGCGGGTGCAACCCGATGGTGGGCTCGTCTAGCACGTAACAGACACCGCGGAGGTTCGAGCCGAGTTGCGCTGCCAGGCGGATGCGCTGCGACTCACCGCCGGAGAGCGTGGGTGCGGCGCGGTCGAGCGTGAGGTACCCGAGCCCGAGCCGGTGCAGGAGGGCGAGGCGGTGGTCGATCTCGGCCAGGATGTCCTCGGCCACGGTGGCGTCGCGGCCGCGCAGGCGCAGCGCCGCAAGCTGTTTGCGCGCGCGGTCGATGCTGAGCGCGGCGAGGTCGGCCAGGGTGTGTTGCTTGACCCGCACCGCGAGCGCGGTCGGGTTGAGCCGCGCGCCGCCGCAGCTCGGGCACGGGTCGGTGGTGCTGACGTGGCGCCAGGCGGCGCCCTCGTCGGCGTCGTCGTCGCGGATTTCCAGCAACTCGAGGCCGGTGCCGACGCAGTCCGTGCACCAGCCGTGGCGCGAGTTGTAGGAAAACAGCCGGGGGTCCAGATCGGCGAAACTGCGCTGGCAAGACGGGCACGCGCGCTCGGTGGAGTAGAGCGTCTCGCGCGTGCCGACCCGCACCCGAACGCTGCCGTTGCCGAAGCCGGTGGCGCGCTCGATCGCGTCGTCGAGGCGCTGCTGGTCTGCTGCGTCCACGCGCAGCGTGGCGACGGGCAGGTCGATGTCGTGCTCCTTGAACCGGTCGAGCCGCGGCCAGTTGTCGGTGGGCACGGCCTCGCCGTCGACGCGCAAGGTCTCGAAGCCGCGCCCGTTTGCCCACTGCGCCAGGTCGGTGTAGTAGCCCTTGCGCGCGACCACGAGCGGCGCGAACAGGGTCACGTGCTTGCCGCGGTGGCGTTTGAGGATCTGCGCGCTGATCGCGGCGACCGACTGTGACGCGATCGGGATGTCGCAATCCGGGCAGTGCTGCGTGCCAACGCGCACGAACAGCAGGCGCAGGAAATGGTGAATCTCGGTGGTGGTACCGACCGTGGATTTCTGGCCGCCGCGGCTGGTGCGCTGCTCGATGGCGACGGTCGGCGGGATGCCGTCGATCAAGTCGACGTCGGGCACCGGCGGCGGCTGCACGAACTGGCGGGCGTAGGCGTTCAGCGACTCGAGGTAGCGGCGCTGGCCCTCGGCGAACAGGATGTCGAAGGCAAGGGTGCTCTTGCCCGAGCCCGACACCCCGGTGACCACGGACAGCTTGCCGTGCGGGATGCTCAGCGAGAGGTCCTTGAGATTGTGCTCGCGGGCGCGGTGGATGCTGACGGTGTCGTGGTGGGCGTAGCGCGAAGCGGCCTCGCGCACGGCCTTGGCCGACACGACCTCGGGGTCGAAGTCGCCCGCCAGCGCACGCCCGGTCGGGCTGTGGGCGCAGGCCTCGAGGTCGGTCTGCGTGCCGACCGCCAGAATCTCCCCGCCGGCGGCACCGCCCTCGGGGCCGAGCTCGACGAGGTGGTCCGCCGCTCGGATCACGTCGAGGTTGTGCTCGATCAACACCAGCGTGTGACCGGCGTCCTGCAAGGATCGCAGCGCACCGAGCAACTTCGCAATGTCATCGAAATGCAAGCCCGTTGTCGGTTCATCGAGCAGAAACAGCGTGGTGCCCTGAGTGGATTTCTTGGCCGAGCCGAGGTGCGCGGCAAGCTTCAGGCGCTGCGCCTCCCCGGCTGAGAGGCTCGGCACGGGTTGGCCGAGTGTGACGTAATCGAGGCCCACGTCGATCAGCGGTTGCAGCGCGCGCAGCGCTTTCGGGTCGTCGGCGAAGTGCGCAACCGCGTCGGCCGCGGTCAGCGTCAGCACCTCGGCCAGCGACCG
The DNA here is from genome assembly GCA_039196715.1 of Pseudomonadota bacterium. Taxonomy (NCBI): domain Bacteria; kingdom Pseudomonadati; phylum Pseudomonadota; species Pseudomonadota bacterium. The sequence continues at coordinate 18,396 of JBCCUP010000064.1, read as the reverse complement.
CGTGCCGCCGTCGGCCCCGAGGTCCTTGATGTCGAGCAACTCGTCGCGGAAGCGGTGACCCTGGCAGGCCGGGCAGCGGATGTACACGTCCGCGAGGAACTGCATCTCGACGTGCTCGAAGCCGGTGCCGCCGCAGGACGGGCAACGCAACCCCGTGTTGAAACTGAAACTGCCCGCGGTGTAGCCGCGCTCCTTCGCCAGCGGGTGGGCGGCGAAGCGCTTGCGGATCGCGTCAAAGGCGCCGACGTAGCTCGCGGGGTTCGATCGCGCGCTCTTGCCGATCGGTGACTGGTCCACCAGCACGAGCTCGCCGAGGGCTTCGTGGCCTTCGATGCGGTCGTGTGCGCCGGGCAATTCGATCGGCTCGCCGCGCAGGCGCTTGAGCCCACGGTACAGCACATCGTGCAGCAGCGTGCTCTTGCCGGAGCCCGATACGCCACTGATCACGCTGAGGTGGCCGAGCGGCAGGTGCAGGTCGACGCCCTTGAGGTTGTGCGCACGGGCGTCGAAGACGCTGAGCCAGGCGGTGTCGGCCCCCGGCCGCCGTGGCGGCGTGTGGCTGACGGCGGCGCGGCCGGCGAGGTAGTCGCCGGTGCGCGATCCGCGTTTGCGGGCGAGCGCGGCCGGGCTGCCGTTGAACACGATCTCGCCACCCCGTGTGCCGGGGCCCGGGCCCATGTCGATGATGCGGTCGGCGGCCAGCATCAGTTGCGGGTCGTGTTCGACCACCACGAGCGAATTGCCGGCGTCGCGCAAGCGCTGCAGGATCGCGGCGACCCGGGCGAGATCGCGCGGGTGCAGGCCGATGCTCGGTTCGTCGAGCACGAACAGCGTGCTGACCAACGAGGTGCCAAGGGCCGTGGTGAGGTTGATGCGCTGCACTTCGCCCCCCGACAGCGTGCGCGACTGGCGATCGAGGGTCAGGTAGCCGACGCCCACCTCGACCAGGTAGTCGAGGCGTGCGCGGATGTCGGTGAGCAGCTGGGCGCTGGCCGTTTCCTGGGCGGGCGACAGCACGAGCGCGTTCATGCAGTCCCGCAGGTCGCTGATCGGCAGGCGCACGAGGTCGGCCAGGTGCAAGCCGGGCAGGCGAGCGTGGTCGCAGCGGTGCCCGGGCACCGGGTGGCGCGGCAAGCCGTCGTCCTCGGCCGTGCGTTGCCCGACGCGCCAGGCCAGCGCCTCGGGCACGAGGCGGGTGCCGTCGCAGGTGGTGCACGGCGCGTAACTTCGGTAGCGCGACAACAACACGCGCACGTGCATCTTGTAGCTGCGGCCCTCCATCCACGCCCAGAAGCGCTTCACGCCGTACCAGCGGTTGGTGTCGAAATCGTCCTCGCCGTTGATCACCCAGGCCTGCGTGTCGTCGTCGAGGTCGTGCCAGGGCGCGTCGAGGTCGATGCCCTTGCGCTTGCCGTAGCGCACGAGGTCGCGTTGGCAGATCGCGTTGGTGTCGCTCTGGAACGGCTTGATCGCGCCGCCCCGCAGGCTTTTCGAGGTGTCCGGGATGACGAGGTCGTAGTCGATGCCCATGACGCGCCCGAAGCCACGGCAGTCGGGGCAGGCGCCAACCGGCGAGTTGAACGAAAACAGCGCTTGGCTCGGCTCGCGGTAGGCGATGTCGCATCGGCTGCAGTGGCGTCGGTCGCTGAACGCGGTGTGCGACACCGGTGCACCGTCCGCGTCCAACATGACCACCGCGTAGTCACCGCGGCCGCGCACCGCGGCGGCCTCGAGTGCCTCGCCGAGCCGATCGCGGTTTGTGCCCGAGAGCCGCACCCGGTCCTGCACCACCGAGAGCCCGTCGGCACCGAGGTCGAGGGTGCGCTCGTAGCCCTGCGCCCGCAGGTGCGCGCGCACTTCGTCTTCGCTGAAGTTGTCGGGCACAGTGACCTGGAACACGACCGCGACGCGCGTACCGGCTTCCCCGGTGGCGAGCAGCCGGTCCGCAACCTCCGTGGGGGCGTCGGGTTTGACCGGCTCGCCGCACTGCATGCAATGCAAGTCCGCGGCACGCGCGAACAGCAGTTTGAAGTGGTCGTTGAGCTCGGTCATGGTGCCAACCGTCGAGCGCGAGGTGCGCACCGGGTTGGTCTGGTCGATCGCGATGGCCGGCGGGATGCCCTCGATGCTGCTGACCCGTGGCCGGTCCATGCGGTCGAGAAACTGCCGCGCGTAGGGCGAGAAGGTTTCGACGTAGCGCCGTTGACCCTCGGCATAGAGCGTGTCGAAGGCGAGCGAGCTCTTGCCGGACCCCGACACCCCGGTGATCACCGCGAATTCGCCGAGCGGCAGGTCGAGGTCGAGGTGTTTGAGGTTGTTGTGGTGCGCGCCGCGCACGGACATCACGGCGCGGCGGGGTTTCGAGCGGGGCATGCGGGCGCGAGGCGAGTGGCGAGACCTGATTGTACCGCCAGAGCGTCAACGGATCGTGAAGGTGGGGGCGTTGCCTTCTCCGGCGCGTGGCGGTCAGGCGGGCCGCGGGGGCAGCACGGCGTAGGTGCTGGTGCCGTGCGCAATCGGGCGGCCGGCGTTCCGGCGGTTGTCGCCGTCGAGGGTCACCGTCACCTCACCGAAGACGAGTTGCCGGCCGGCCTTGAGCACGCGGCCGGTGGCGAGCAGGTCGCCGTTGCCCGCGGCGCGCATGAAGCTCGTGGACTGCGACACGGTCGTGACGTCCGCGACGCGGCCGAGCGCGGCGAAGCAGACGAACACCATGCAGGTGTCGATCAGCGTCATGCTTGCCTGCCCGCAGACGATGCCGCCGATGCGCCGGATGCCCTCGTGCTGCGGCAGGCGCAGCACCGCGCCGTCGGCGTCGATGTGCTCGACCCGCAGGTTCAGGTCCTGCACCCACTCGGCGAACAGCTCGCCGAGCAGGCGGTTGGCGTCGTCAACGGTGGGTCGGTTCGTGTCGCTCATGCGCGGTCCGACGGTGAGGGTCCGCGTGCAGTGTACCCAAGCGTGCCGCCCCGGTTGTAGCCCGCGCCGCACGGCTGGTGTACAACGCGGTGATCTGGCTGAACCGCGGAACACCACCATGAACCTGCACACCCTGCTGTGTCGCCGGGCGGACGACGACAACCCCGTGCGTGTGGGCGTGATTGGGGCGGGCAAGTTTGCCTCGATGTTCTTCGCCCAAGCGGTGCGCACCCCCGGCTTGCACATCGTCGCGGTGTCCGACCTGAAACCGGCCGCGGCGCGGGCTGCGCTGCGGCGGGTTGGCTGGCGCGCCGAGCACACCCGCGCGCGCTCGGCAGCGGCCGCGTGGCGCGCGCGGCGCACCTGGGTCAGCGACGACACCGCCGCACTGATTGCGAGTGACGCAGTCGAGGTGGTGGTCGACGCCACCGGCGATGCGGTTGCCGGCGCCCGGCACGCGCTCGCGGCGTTCGCCCACGGCAAGCACACCGTCATGGTCAACGTCGAGGCTGACGCGCTCGTGGGGCCGGCGCTCGCCGCGCAGGCGCGCTCGGCGGGGGTGGTCTACTCGCTCGCCTACGGCGACCAGCCCGCGTTGATCGCCGAGCAGGTCGACTGGGCCCGTGCGGCGGGCTTCGAGGTGGTCGCGGCGGGCAAGGGCACGAAATACCTGCCGCACTACCACCGTGTCACGCCGGACGACGTCTGGACGCACTACGGCCTCTCGGCGGACGACGCGCGGCGCGGCGGGATGAACCCGACGATGTTCAATTCCTTCCTCGACGGCAGCAAGTCCGCGATCGAGATGGCAGCGGTCGCCAACGCCTGCAGCCTCGCGGCACCGGCCTCGGGTCTGGCCTTTCCGCCGTGCGGTGTCGATGACCTGGCCGACGTGTTGAAACCGCGTGCGGACGGCGGGCAGCTGGACGCGCGCGGGCAGGTCGAGGTGGTGTCCTCGCTCGAACGCGATGGCCGTCCGGTTCACCGCGACCTGCGCTGGGGGGTGTACGTTACGTTCGCGGCCGACACCGACTACGTGCGGCGGTGTTTCCGCGAGTACGGCCTGCTGACCGACGCCAGCGGCAACTACGCGGCCATGTACAAGCCCACCCACCTGATTGGCCTGGAGCTCAGCATCTCGGTGGCCTCGGCCGCGCTGCGCGGCGAGCCCACCGGCACAGCGCAAGGGTGGCACGCAGATGTGGTCGCGGTCGCCAAACGCGACCTGTCGGCCGGCGAGCACCTGGACGGTGAAGGCGGCTACTGCGTGTACGGCACACTTCAGCCGGCGGCCCGCTCGAAACGCCAGCGGGCGCTGCCGCTCGGCCTTGCCGACGGCGCCAGGCTGACCCGAGACGTGGCGGCGGGCACGACCCTGCGGTTGCGAGACGTTGCGCTGCGCGTCGACGAGGCCGTGCTGCAGTTGCGCGCCGCGCTGAAGCCGGCGGCCGGCACCTGACGGCGGTGGCAGTCAGGTCGGGCTGTCGATACAGCGTGCGTGGCAGCGCACTTCGGCCACCGCCTGCCCGCGTGCGTCGGTGACGCTCACGTCGTAGACGCGGGTGCGGCCCGCCGACGAGCGGGTTGTGGCCGTGGTGTGCAGCACCGCACCGACCGGCGCCGGCTGCATGAACTGGATCGCGCTGTGTTGGGTTACCGCCGACTCGCCGCCGGCGTTGGCGGCGATCCCGCAGGCAGCGTCGGCGAGGCTGAACAGCACGCCGCCGTGGCAGGTGCCGTGGCAGGTGCCGTGGCGCTGCACGATCGTGTCACGAACGGTGTATTCGATCACCACGTGGCCGGCGCGCCCCTCGACCAGCTTCGCGTCGAGCAGTTGCATGAGATGGTCGTCGTCGAACGGCGCTTGCACGGTGTCGGTGATGGCCATGCCCGCGACGCCGTCAGAGCTCGAGCGACGCGGCCGCGGCGTCGATGCAGCGTGCGACCGTGTCGGTGTCGCCGTGTTCGTGCGCGAGCAGCAGCACCAGCTTGGCGAGAAAACGCTCGCTGTGTACGGGCCCGACGGCGTCGATGCGGGTGGCCAGCTGCGCGTAGACCTGCTCGAGTTGTTCGGGTGTCATACAGGCGCCTCCGGGCGGTCGATCAGGGTGTCGAAGCAGGCGGCGATCCGGGCGGGTGTCGCCTCACGCCACCGGGCAGCCACGTGCAGGTCGGGTCGGATCAGGTAGGCCGCGTGGCCGGTGAGCCCATAGCGGGCGCGCACGGCAGCGTCGTCGACCACCACGCAGTGCAGCGTGTCGTGCCAATGGCGACACCGCAGCACGGCGTCGGCCAGTGCCGCATCGGCACAGAGCACCGTGAAGCCGGGGCCCAGTCGGTCGGACAGGAAACCGGCGTCGAGCGCAACGTCGACGAGATGTGCGCCGGCACCGGGGCCGGTATCGAAGCGCGGGTCGTCGGGACCCACGGCGGGGCTGTCGCGGTAGGTGTAGGCGGTCATCTGCCGTGGGTTGGCGAGTTCGCCAGCGAACGGGTGAGTCAGCGCGAGGGACAGCGCGGCGTCGCGCATCAGGGTCCAGCCGTGCGTCTGTGGTGTCATGAAGCGCGCACTCTTCGAAGCGTTCGCAAACACATCAAGGGTGGCCCCCCCGGCGTTCGGGCGTGTAGCTCTCGAGCAGGCCCGGTCCGGCGCGGCCGGTCAGCACCCAGCCGAGTTTCCAGCCGATGTTGGCGGCGTCGGCGAGGCCGTTGTTGAGCCCGCGCACGCCGAAGATCGGCACGATGTGGGCGCTGTCGCCGACAAAGAACACGCGGCCGTCGCGGTAGTCGTCGAGGGCCAGTGTGTTGGCGGTGTACACGCTCCACCACTCGAGCGCCCAGTCGCCGTCGAAGCCGATGTCGGCCAGGACCGCGGCGACGCTCTCGCGCACGGTCTCCTCGGCGATCGCGGCCTCGGTCGACTCGTGATCGCGCAGTTGGTAGTCGATTCGCCAGAGGTTGTCCGGCTGCTTGTGGATCAACACGGTGCCACCGCGACGGCAGTCGGGGTCGAACAGGGCACGCCGGATGGTCGGGTAGTCGTGCGCCATCTGCACGTCGGCGATCACGTAACGCCCCTCGAAGTTCTCGCCCTGCAAACGCAGGCCACGCATCGCACGGCACGGGCTGCGCGCGCCGTCGCAGGCGAGCACCCAGTCTGCCTCGAGCGGGTAGCTGCCGTGCGGATCGTCGACCGAGACGCGGACGCCGTTCGGGGTGTCGTCCAGCGCCGTGACGGTGCTCTGCCACCGGCTGTCGATCAGCGGGTGCGCCGCCACGGCGTCCCAGAGGTAGGCCTCGATGTACTGTTGCTGCAGGTTGTACATCGGCCGGTACTTCTCGTCCGGGCTGTCCGGCATCCGGAACTCGAGGATCTGTTGGCCTCGGTAGAAGCTGCGTCCGGTCGTCCACCCCAGGGCCTTGTCGAGAAACGGGCCGACCGCACCGATCCGTTCGAGCAGGTAGTAGCTCGGCCGCGCCACGCAGATCGCCCGGCTGCCGTCGTTGAAGGTGGCCTTGTTGTCGAACAGCACGCTGCGGACGCCTTGCCGGGCGAGCGCCAGGGCTGCTGTCAGGCCGATTGGCCCGGCGCCGACGATCGCCACCGGCGTGTGCGTGACCGTGTTGCGCGCGGTGTGCTCGGGCGCGTCGAAGTGCGGGTAGTCAAAGTAGAGCGAGTCGGTCTCGCCGCGACCTGCTGGTCTCACCGGGTGGGCCTCGCGGTGGTCTGGAGCCAGGTGCTGTCGGTCGGCCGTTGATCGATCGCCGTCAGCGTCGCCCGAGCTTGCCACAGGAACCGGGCGTGCGTCGTCTCCCGTGGCGCGGCGCGGCGCGGGGCGGTTACGCGGTCGCGAGACCGGGCACGCTCAGAGGATTTTCTTGCCGAGTGCGCTCAGCACGTAGCCGACGACCCGTTCAGCCACTGCGGGGGTGTGATCTGCGGTCAGGCCGGACACGGTGATATGCCGCAGCAAGCCGGTGTCGGCGAGCCGCTCCAGCAACAGTGACAGCTCGCGGAAACGCAGGCCCTGCTCGAGCGGGTCCGCGACCAGGCCACCGCCGACCGAGGTGTGCAGTACCAGGGCGATGCCCTCGGTGGACTGGCTCACCCGCCGGAGCGCGCGGCGGGCACACTCGCGTACGCCCAGCAGGTCGATGTGTTCCATCGTCAACGCGTACACATTGCGGGCGCGGATGTCCTCGGCTTCCGCGTCGCTCGCACGCTGGAGGCCGAACAACACGGTGGTGTCGGGCGCGAAGGCGCTGAGGTCGCCCGCCTGGGCGTCGACACACAACACGCCGAGCTCCAGGTCGTCCAGCGCCGGCTCGGCGCCGCGGTCGCTCACCAGGTGCACGGGGATGTCGGTCGGGGTGGCGGCACCGCCGACGCACAGCGACAAGCCAAGCTTGGTCAGTTCGGCTTCAACCTGCACGAGATCGACGCCGGCCAGCGTCGCGGGCTCGGCCGCGATGCGCACCTGGGTCGGCCGCGCGCGCTGGATGGCGCGACCACACAGCAGCTTGTCCACGTAGGGCGAGAGCATGGCCTGCAGCAGCGCACCGTAGTCCAGCCGGAAGCGCAACAGGTCGCCGACCGCGAGGTCGCGCGTGCGATCAAGGTCGAGCACCAGGTGGTCACTGCTGGCAGTGAGGATCTCCACAGCGGGGTTCAGCGGTGTCAGGCCGTCGGGGCGGATGTCGACGCGACCGAGGTTCACGAGCCCGCGCAAGCGGTGGCCGCGGTCCTCGAAGGCGGGCAGTTGGCCAAACGCGTCGAGGCCGATCGTGCCCTCGGGCATCGAGTCCTTGGTCTGGATCTCGACGAGTTCGGCTTCGAGTTCGAAGGTGTCGGCGCGCAAGCCGGGCAAGGTGCTGCCGTCGATCGGGTTTTCGCCGAGCAGGATGCTTGCGCCGATGCGCAACTGGTTGATGCGCGATGGCGGTGTTTCGCGAGCCAACAACGGCAGGTTGGCCGAGTTGCCGCCCGACACTGTGTCGAGTCGCCGGCCGAGCCGGTGCTCGATACGCTCGGTCACGGCGACCAGGGCGTTCAGTTTGGTGCTGTCGGGCAACACGCCACTGACACACATGAAGTTGACGCCGACGCCGGACAAGTGCAAGCCTGGCAGGGACTCGGCCAGCTCCGACAGCGCGACCAGCGCGTCTGCGTCCCGGCCCTCGCGGCGATCGCCGACCTCGAGCATCAGGGTCACCTGGTGCACCGTGCCGAGCTCGGTGGCGGCGCGGTTCAGGGCCTGCAACGTGTCGGCCTCGGTGTTCAGGCTGGCGTCGAAGGCCTGCACGATGTCGTGCGCCTCGCTCGGCGCCGGCAGGCGCAGCATCGTCAGTGGTGCGAGGATGCCGCCCTGACGCAGCCGTCGGGCGTTGTCGATCCGCGATTCGCCAAGGCTGCTCACACCGCCACGCAGCATCGCGCGGGCAACCGCGGGCATGCCGCCGCTGGCCTTGGTCACGCCCATAACCGCGATGCCCACCGCCTCGGCTTGCATCACGACCGTGCGGGCGTTTGCGGTCAGCGCGTCGAGTGCAATGCGGAGAGTGCGTGCCATGCGTGCTTAGCAGGCTGCCAAAAAACGGTGCGAGAAGACCAAGTGCGAGGCGCGAGCAGCGGAACGCCGCCCGGCCAGTCCGGCGCCCCGGCAGAGGCCGAGACATATCACTGGTCCGGCACACCGGCGGATAGGCGAGGTCCGAGCAGCCGGTGCGCCGGAGCGACAGCAACGAAGCAATCGGGGTTCGCAGTCGGTTTTCAGCATCCTGTTAGCCGCGCTTCGCCGCCAGCATGCAGAACAGCTCGAGCAGCACCGACGCGCCAAACAGGGCTGTGGTTTCGCTCGGGTCGTACGGCGGGGCGACCTCGACCAGGTCGAAGCCGACCAGGTTGAGGTTGCCGAGGGCGCGGAGCGTGTCGAACACCTCGCCCGGGGTCAGGCCGTCGACGACCGGTGTGCCGGTACCCGGCGCGAAGGCGGGGTCGACGCCATCGATGTCGAAGCTCAGGTAGGTCGGCCGGTCGCCAACGACGCGTTCGATTTCGCGCACCAGGGCGGCCGGGCCGTGCTCGCGCACCCACGGCCGGTAGAGCACGGTCATCGGATCGTCGTGGGGGTAGTGGGTGCGAATACCGACCTGCACGCTGGCGGTCGCATCGATCAGGCCCTCCCTGAGCGCGTGGTGCACGAACGTCCCGTGGTCGATCGCGTCGTTGGCCTGGGTGTCACGGTGTGCGTCGAACTGCACGTAAGCCAGCTGACCGTGCACGCGCGCGTGCGCGCGCAACAGCGGCAGGGTTGTCAGGTGATCGCCGCCGATGCCCACCACGCCACATCCGCTCGAGAGGATGGCGTGGGCCGTCTGTTCCGTTTGCGCAACCATATCCGCGACCTGGCCACGGCGAAAATGCACGTCGCCGTAGTCGACCACCGCGAGGCGGTCGAAGGGGTCGAAGCCCCACGGCCAGACTTCGCCCCAACTCAGCTGCGAACTCGCGCGCCGCACGGCTTCGGGCCCGAGCCGCGCACCCGGTCGACCCGAGGTCGACATGTCGGCCGGGATGCCGAGTACGGCAAAGTCGACGCCCTCGAGCTCGCGCGAGAGCCGCCGGCGCATGAAACTGCGGGTGCCGGAATAGGGCATCTCCGTCTCGGTGCCGTAGAGCGAGGTGTGGTCGAAGGCCTGGTCGCCAGGTCGGTGTCGGCCCATGGTTGCAATACCTCAGCGTGACGCGAAACGGTGGGGGGCAAAGCGCTCGGGGCCGATGTCCAGCGCAAGCAGGTCGGCGTCGGCGGGTTCGCCGAGCGCCGCGGCTCGGCCGACCCGCGCGAGCGCGGAGGACGTCTGAATGCCGTAGCCGCCCTGGCCGGCGTACCAGAAGAACCCCGGGTGGCCAGTGTCGTAGCCGACCACCGGCAGGCGGTCGGGCGCAAAGGTGCGCAGGCCCGCCCAGCTGTGTGCCACACGCGTGATCTCGAGTGTCGTGCACTGGGCGACGTGGTCGGCGGCAATCGCGATGTCCATTTCCTCGGGCCAGGCGTCGTGGGGGTCGACCGGCGTTTCGTCAGCCGGGCTGACAAACAACTGGCCGGCGTCGGGTTTGAAGTAGAAATCTTCATCCACCTCGTTGACCTCCGGCACCGTGCTGAGGTCGTGGCCGTCCACCGGCAGGTTGATCGCGGTCCGGCGCAAGGGCTGCAGGTTCAGGGTGGGCACACCACAGAGCGCCGCGACGGTGTCGGCCCAGGCGCCGGCCGCGTTGACCACGACGCGAGCGCGCAGCTCGGTCTCGCCCGCGCCGAGCGTCCAGGTGCCGTTGGCGAAGTGCGCGCGATCCAGCGCCCAGTTCAGCTCGGTGGTGGCACCGGCGCCGCGGGCCTGCCGGCGGTAGCCCTGCAACAGGCTTTCCACCTCGATGTCCCAGCAGTCGGGGTCGAACAGCGCCCCGGCAAGCCAACTCGGGTCGAGAAACGGCACGCGTTCCAGTGCGTCGGTCGGGCTCAGTCGCTCGAGCGGCGAGGCCCCTGGCGGTGCGGTGTGCGCCTCCTCGGCGGCGGTGTCGTCGAGGCGAGTGGCCTTGTCGTGGTGGGCGATCACCAGGTTGCCGCGCCGGTGCAACAACGGTGTGGCGCTGAAACCGTCTGGCGGTTGCAGCATGAAATCCTGGCTCGCGGTGGTGAGCCGACCGACGATGTCACCGTGGAAACGGCGGGTGAACTCGGCGGCCGAACGCCCGGTGGCATGGTAGCCCCAGGCGGATTCGCGTTCGAGCACGGCCACCGACCGGTCCGGCGCCAGCGTGGCCGCGAGCGACGTGCCGGCGATGCCACCGCCGACGATGGCGAAGTCGTAGATCATGGGACGTTTGGGCGGTGTGCTGCCGCCTGTCAGGGGTTCTGCCGGAGTATATGCCTTCGGCGCAACCTGGACTGGGTTGCCGGCGGGGGCAGTGACGCTGCCGTCCGCACCGTCTAGGTGGGACCCGCAAGGGGCCGCTGGCCAGGTGCGGCCGGCCAGGTGCGGCCGGCCAGGCGCGGCCGGCTAGGCGCCGCAGGCGTCGTCGGGCAGGTCGGGGCGGAACTGCGCGTCCGTTGGCCAGGGGTTGGCGCGGTAGGTGCCGGTGATCAGCGAGCCGGTCTGCGACAGCGCGAGGCGCACGCGGCCCGCAGCGCCGAAGGGCTCGGCCTTGACGTCGACGATGACGCGGCCGAAGCCGGCGACGTTGTTCGTCACCCACATGCACTGCACCACATCGGTCTCGTAGTCGGCAGCCGCTTGACGTCCGAGGTCGCTGACCCCGCCCGCTTGAGAGGGCCAGCGGCCGTGCAGGATGTGGAATTCCGTCTGGCCGGTCTTGACGCCATCAGCGGGCCGGACAATCTCGGCCACCTGCGCGCTGCGCACGTCGTCGCGGTAGGGCGGCGCTGCAATCGAGGCGATGATGCCGATGATCGCGATCACGATCAGCAGTTCGATCAGGCTAAACCCCGGTTGAGTCTGCTCATGCGCCGGTCCTTGTTCGTCCTGAGCGGCCAGCGGCCGGGGCGGTTATCGACTTGGTGTTGCCGTGATGAACACGACAAGGCAGCGCGTTCCGGCGGGACGCCCGGCGTCAGATGGCACACCCGACGACAGTGCTCCGCCGCTCGTACTGGTTGACGTCGCGCCAGACGCCTGCGAGTGTGCCGAGGCGCTCACGGCGGCCCACGAGTCGAAAGCCGCAGCCCAGGTGCAGCGCGATGCTGCCGGTGTTCTCGGGGAAAATGCCGGCCTGCAGTGTCCAGATGCCGGCCGCCTCGCTGCGCTCGATGAGGTCGCTCAGCAGCCAGCGACCGAGCCCTTGACCGCGAGCGGCCTCGGCGACGTAGACACTGACCTCGGCGACACCGGCGTAGGCGCAGCGGTCCGAAGTCGCGACCGCCCCGGCCCAGGCCTGGGGTGTGCCCCCGGCGTCCAGCGCCACCCGGCACAGGCCGTCGAGGAACTTGGCCCGCCAGGCTGCCTCGGAAGGCAGGTCGGTTTCGAAGGTGGCGTGGCCGGTGGCGATGCCCTCGGCGTAGACGCGCGACACGGCGTCCCAGTGCGTGTCGCGGTAGTCACTCAGCGAAAAACCGTGCATCGCGTGGCACCCGTCGGTTGGCGAGTGGCCACGCTAGCAAACCCCGGCGTTCGCGCGAAAGCGCCTTGCCCGCATTCGGTATTACACTGTGCGCTCTCGCGCTCTGGAGGTTGCAATGACCGACCCTTCCACTGTCACGGCGGCGATGATCGTGATTGGCGACGAAGTGCTCTCGGGGCGCACCGCCGACGTCAACATCAACGCCGTGGCGACGGCGTGCACCGAGCACGGTATTGCGCTGGTGGAAGCGCGGATCGTCGCCGACGATGAAGATGCCATCGTCGAGGCGGTGAACACCCTTCGCGCGCGGGTCGACTACGTGTTCACCAGCGGCGGCATCGGCCCGACCCACGACGACATCACCGCCGACAGCGTGGCCAAAGCCTTCGGCGTCGGTTTGCGCGAACACCCGACGGCCATCCAGTTGCTGCTTGACCACTACAAAGACCCAGCCCAGCTGACACCGGCCCGCCGACGCATGGCGCGGGTACCGGAGGGCGGTGAGCTGATCTACAACGCTGTCACCAAGGCACCCGGCTTTCGGGTGGACAACGTCTACGTGATGGCGGGTGTCCCGACGATCATGCGCTCGATGCTGAAAGCGATCTTCCCGACCTTGCGCGGTGGCGAGGTGGTGCAGAGCTGCACCGTGCGGGTCGAGCGCGGCGAAAGCAGCGTCGCCGATGCGCTCGCGGCGGTCCAGGCCGCCCACCCGGACGTTGCCATTGGTAGCTACCCGTTCACCGAGAACGGCGTGTTCGGGACCCACCTCGTGGCGCGCTCGGCCGACCTCGGACGCCTGGCCCAGGTGCAGACAGCCTTGCAGCAGCTTGCCGATGGGGCGTGAACCGCGCGCGGACAAGGTGTGCGCACACTGCGGTCGCACCTTCAGTTGGCGCAAGAAGTGGGCGGCCGATTGGGCGTCGGTGCGCTATTGCTCGGCCCGGTGCCGCCGCAGCCCGCGAGACGACACCGACAGCGCACTCGAACGTGCGATCGTGGACTTGCTTGGCCAACGCGCCCGCGGCGCGACCGTCTGCCCGAGCGAAGCGGCCCGTGCGGTGTTTGCCGCCGACGCCTGGCGCGCGCAGATGGAACGGACGCGCCAGGCGGGGCGCCGCCTGGTCGCCACAGGTGAGCTGGAGTGGTTGCAGCGTGGCCGCGTGGTCGACCCCGACACCGCCCGCGGCCCGGTGCGTTTCCGTTTACGTCGCTGAGTGGCGCCAGCGGTGCGCCGCACAGAGCCTGTCCGCTGAGGTGACGGCGTGAACGACCATGCGAAAGGCGTGCTGTTGACCACGGTGGGCGTGCTGTTGGTCGTGCCCGATTCGCTTTTCGTCCGCCTGATTCAGGCCGATCCGCTGGTGGTGGCCTTCTGGCGGGGCCTGATCGCCGGTGCGGGCGTGCTGGCGTTTGTGTGGGTCACGCAGGGTGTCGGCCTGCTTCACGCGCTCCGGCAGACGGGCTGGGCGGGCTGGGTGTACGCCGTTCTCATCGGCACCACGACACCGGCCTTCGTGCTCGCGGTTGAAAACACCAGTGTCGCGAACGTGGTCTTCATCTTCGCGTCGATGCCGGTGTTTGCCGCCGCGTTCAGTCGCGTGTTTCTCGGGGAGCCGGTCTCGACGCGCATGGTCTTGACCATGGTGGCGGTGATTTCGGGTCTGGCCGTCATTGCCTACGGCTCACGCTCGAGCACGCTCGCGTCCTGGCGCGGTGACGTCTGGGCGCTCTACGTGTCGGCGGCCTTTGCCGCGGCCCTGACCGTGGCGCGCCAGGCGCGCGCCACCTCGCTTGTGCCAACCTTGCCATTCGCCTACCTCGGCGCGGCCCTGCTGCTCGGGCTTGTGGTCTCGCCGGTGTCGGCGTGGCGGGGCCAGTGGCACTGGATCCTCGCACACGGTGCCTGCATCGGTGCGGCGTCGTGCCTGCTGGCGCTCGGCCCGCGGTACATCAGCTCGGCCGAGGTCGCGTTGCTGGTGCTGCTCGAATCGGTGCTTGCACCGGTGCTGGTCTGGTGGGTCATCGGCGAGGACCCGGGGCCGCTTGCGCTGGTGGGTGGCGCGATCGTGGTCGGCGCTCTGCTGGTGTCGAACGGGGTCCACCTGCTCGAGTTGCGACGGCAACGTCGGACCGAGCGTCTCAACGACCACGCCGACTGAGCGTCGACGGGCTACCACATGAGGTCGTCTGGGATCTCGTAGGCCGCGTAGGGGTCGTCTTCATCGGTCGGCGTGGCCTCCTCGCCGCGGTGCCAGCACACCACCAGCTCGGGCAGCCGGCTCTGCACCTTCTCGGCCGCCACGGCGGGAATCAACGCGTAGCCCGACGCCGCCGTGGCAATGGCGAGTCGGCCAGTGGCGATGTGGCGGCTGTGCTCGGCGTCCACCTGAAGGGTCTTGACCACGCCGTCGACGGTGAAGTTGAAGGCCGTGTCGCCCGCGCTGACCGCGACAGTGGCGTGTTCGACGATGTTGCGCGCCTGCGCTGCGGTCTCGTTGGCCGCACGCTCGGCGTCACGCGCCTGGTTGAGCGCGCGATCCCGCTCGGCCTTCGCTTCGGCCGCCTCGCGTGCTGCGCGTTGCGTGTCGCTCTCGTGTGGCGCCTTGCCGGCGCGCTTGGCGTGTTCGGCCACCTTGTTGGCCTTTCGTGCCTTGGCGGCCTTGTGCTTGGTCGTCAGTCCGGCCTTGAGCAATTGGTCCTGTAGCGATTTGCCCATGTGCGTGTCCTGTTGGCGGTTCAGTTGACTATCTCGGTGACGATCTCCGTGTGCACCGAGTTGGCAATGAAGCACAGGCCGTGCGCGCGGTGGTGCAGCGACGCGATCGTCTCCGGCGCCGGTGGCGCCGGTGGCGCCGCGTAGCGGGCGTCAGGGCGCAGGGTGACCGTCGTGACCGCAATCTTACCGTCTTTGTTTTTCCGCATCACGCCGTCCGCGGCGTCGCGGTATGCGGTGACCTCGATGCCGGCGCTGGCCGCCTCGGAGAGGAAGAACAGCATGTGGCAGCTCGACAACGCCGCCACGAAAGCCTCTTCGGGGTCGACGCTGCCGACGTCGCACCACGGCGGCGGCACGATACTCGGCGAGGGCGACGCTGGCACGACCAGACCGCCGTCGAAGTGCCACCGGTGGCCGCGGCTGTAGTGTTTGCCGCAGAAATCGGCGTCTGGCGCGAGTGTCCACTCGATGGTTGCACTGTACCGGGCCATGCGATCAGCCCGCCTCGGCCGGCAGGGGGCGGCTCGGGACAAAACAGTAACCGTCCGGGCCGAGCAGGTAAGCTTCGCGCAGGCCGTGCGGTTTGTCGGTGCTGCTGTCCAGCACGGCGTGATCGTGCAGCCGTGCGGCCGCTTCGGCGGCGTCGGGGTCGACGTTGTAAAGCCGAATCTCGAGGCCGCTGCCGCGGGCCTCCATGCCGCGCACGGCGGCACTGAAGGGGTGATCGTCATAGGTGTGGTCGGCGTGCACGATCAGGGTGCCGCCGCTCACCGTGACCACGGCAAAGTCCACGTCTTCGTAGACCACCCTGCCCGCGAGCACGGCGCGGAGGAAGGTGGTCATGGCGGCGACGTCGGTGGTCAGCAGGTTGTGGCCGAGCCCGCTGAGCTGCCGGCCGAACGCGTCGGCGGGCATCCAGGGGGTGCCAGTACGCTTCATCATGGCCTCAGCTCCCGATGTCCAGTTGGTAGGTGTTCCACTGTGTCTTGTGGGCGATCCGGTCGTACACGGCGCGCGCGCGGTAGTTGTCGTCGGCGGTGATCCAGCGGACAGACGGCCAGTCGCGTGCACGCGCCTGGTGCTCGAGGTCGGTGAACAGCGCGTCGACCGCACCTGAGCCACGCGCGGCAGGGTCGACGAACAGGTCGTCCAGGAAGCCGATCTCCCGGCCCCGGAGCGGCGACGTCATCGCGCGAAAGTGCATCAGGCCGACGGCTGTGCCGCCGCAGTCCCGGGCAAGGCGACACCAGAGCGGCTGTGCGGGGTCGTGTATCCATGTCCAGACCGTTTCGAGCGTCGAGTCGGTCATGGGCACTGCATAGAACGCGGCGTAGCCGCGGTAGAGCGCCTCCCACGCACCGCGGTCGTCGGCGTGCGCGTCAGTGACAGTGATGGTCATGCGGTCCTCACTCGGGTGTGGCAAACGCCGGCGGTGCAATGCCGGCGGGCAGGTCGTCGGCGTCGATCGGTGCTGCGGCCGCTGTGACCAGTGGAATCACCCCGGCCCAGATCGGCAAGGCGACATCCGCCGCGTCGTCGACCGGGCCGCCAGTGCGCACCTTGGCCGAGGCCTCGTCGAGTGCAATCCGGATCAATGTCGTCGCCTTGATCTCCTTCGCCAAGTGTGGTCGAAAATGCCCGCGGCTGCCCGGGATCAGGTGCTCGGTAAAGGCGTCGAGCAGCGCGACCTTGTCGGTGTCGCACACCTTTTCCCCGACACCGAAGACCACGGCGCTGCGGTAATTCATCGAGCAGTGCATGGCCGAGCGGGCCACCACCAGTGCGTCGAGCTCGCACACCGACACGCACACATCGCAACCTGACGCCATCGCCCTGAACAGCCGGCTGCTGTTGCTGCCGTGCAGGTAGAGCGCGTCGTCGATCCGCACGACGGCGGATGGGATTGAAATGGGCTTGCCGCCGTCAATCAACGCCACATGCCCGACCCGGCAGGCGTCCAGCACCGCGTACAGCGTCTCGCGGTCGTACGCGGCGCGTTTGGCACCCTGACGCACGCGGTGCCGTGCGCCCTTTGGTGGGGGAAGTGCAGTCATCGGGTCTGGACTCCTGACAGGCTCAGCGGCAGTATGGCGTTATATGGTCTGTTTGAAAGATCCATAAAATTTAATTTGAAGGAGCCATATATGACGGGTGATGCGCTCAGCCCGGAGGCGGTGGCCGTGCTGAAAGCGGGTTATGCGGGCCACTCTGGCGCGAAATCGCGGCGTTTGTACCTGGCGTTGTATGACTTGCTGGCGTCGGCGCAGCTCGCGGCGGACACGCAGCTCCCCGCGAGCCGTGTGCTCGCGCCGGTGCTCGGGGTCGGCCGCAACACGGTCACGGCGACCTACCAGCAGTTGGCCGACGAAGGTCTGCTCTACACCGCACAGCGGGGTGGCACGCGGGTGCGCGCCCAGACCGGTGCCGCGCCGGCCACCGGGGAGCGCCTCGGTCCGGAGACGGCGTGTGGCGGTCGCCTCTCGCGGCGCGCAACCGCCGACGCCGTGCGCGAACGCCCGCTCGCGCTCTGCCCCGGCGAACCGGACTCGACCCTGTTCCCGCGCCAGGCCTGGTCGCGTGCACTCGCCCGCGCGGGCCGCTCGGCCGACGCAAAGCTCGGTTACCGCTACGATGCGGGTGAGCCGACACTGCGCGAGGCGATCGCGCGCTACCTTGCAAGCTGGCGATCGCTGTCGGTCGACCCCGCCTGCGTTCTGATTACCGCGTCCACGCGACAGAGCCTCGCCATCGCCGCGGGCCTTTACGCCGACCCCGGCGACACGGCGTGGGTGGAGTCACCGGGCTACAGCGGCGCGAGCCAGGCCTGGCGTTTGCTCGGCCTGCAGCTGAAACCACTCGCGGTCGACGGCGAGGGTCTCGTCTGTCCGGCAGACCTCGCCGGTGCCAGGCTGCTCTACGCGACGCCGTGTTTCCAGTACCCCGCGGGGCACGGTCTCGCACCCGCGCGACGACGTGCCCTGCTGGCGCGCGCTGCCGATGCCGGGACGGTGGTTTTCGAGGACGACTACGACAGCGAATTTCGGGACGACAGTCAGCCTCGGCCGGCGCTGGCCAGTGCGGCGGCGTCGCAGGGTGCGACCGTGGTGCACGCCGGCACTTTCTCGAAACTCATGTTTCCCGCGGTCCGGCTCGGCTGGATGGTGCTGCCTGTGGGGCACGTGCCGGCCGCCATGGGCGTGATGCGCAGCCTCGGGGGGGGCCACAACGCGGTGCAACAGCGCGCCGTCGCATCGCTGCTCGATGACGGCACCGTCGCACGGCACCTGGTGCGGGCGCGCGCCGAGTACGGTCGTCGACGTCGCGCGTTGATCGACACGCTGGCCAACAGTCCGCTGCGGGTGCGCAACGGCAGTGGCGGCCTGAGTCTGGTGATCGACTTGCCTGCACCGGTCGACCGAGGCCGCCTGGTACGGGCGCTGCACGGGCACGGCCTCGGCGCGCATCCGCTCGAGGCGCTCGACCTCAACGCCGACAGTGCGTCGCCGTGTCGCGCGCTCGTGGTCGGCACCGGCAACCTCGCCGTCGCGGACACCGTGTGTGCCGCTGGGCGCTTGATCGACGCGTGGCAGGCGGTGCACCCGCTGGCCTAGTGGTGGCGTAGCGG
>JBCCUP010000063.1 GCA_039196715.1 Pseudomonadota bacterium | reverse complement strand
CTTGTGGGAGCGCGGTCGTCGAGCAGTGACACGGGGGGCCCGCCTAGGGCGAAGAACTGTGCCTGTGACTTTCGTCGCGTCTCGCTTCGCGAGGACGCAACTCCCACAGCACGTCACGGATCTTGTGGGAGCTCGGTCGTCGCGAAGCGACAACGGGCGAAAAACTGTGCGTACGTCCTTCGTCGTGCCTCGACGTGCCTTGCGGCCCAGCGAGGCGCGATTCCCACGGGATGCCATAGATCGTTTGGGATCAGAGCGCTGCGGCCAGGGCCTCGATGCGCGTGGACGCGGCGGTGGCGGTGGCGTCGGTGGCGGCGCCGGTGTCGTCGAGCGACTCGGCAATCGCGTTGACCAGTGCCGAACCGACGATCACGCCGTCGGCGATCTCGCCCACGGCTTTCGCCTGTTCGGGTGTGCTGACACCGAAGCCGACGCACACCGGCAGGTCGGATTTCGCCCTCACCAGCTCGATGTTGTGTTGCACGTGGCTCATGTCGGGTTTGCTCGCGCCGGTGACGCCAGCGAAGGAAATCACGTAGATGAAGCCCGACGCACCGTCCAGCACCCGCTCGATGCGGGCTTCGTCCGACGCGGGCGTGACGAAGCGGATCAGCGCCGCGTCGGCCGCTTCGGTGAACGGCTTGAGCTCGTGGTCCATCTCCGGTGGCAGGTCACAGATGATGAAACCGTCGATGCCGGCGTCGACCGCGTCCTCGACAAACTGTTCACAACCGTAGCTGTACACGGGGTTGTAATACCCCATCAGCACGACCGGGATCTCGTTGTCGATCTCGCGGATGGCCCGGACCACCTCGAAGGTGCGCTCGGTGTTCTGCCCGCCCGCCAGCGCGCGGTTGGACGCGGTCTGGATACTCGGTCCGTCGGCCACCGGGTCCGAAAACGGCATGCCGACTTCGATCAGGTCGGCACCCGCGGCAACCGCGTTCTTGAAGATCGCGATACTGGTCTCGAGGTCCGGGTCACCGGCGCAGAGGTAGGGAATGAGCGCGGAACGGCCCTCGGCCTTGAGGGTGGCGAATCGTTTCTGGATGCGGTTCACGGTTACAATTCCACGCCAAGTGCGGCCCCGACGGTGAACACGTCTTTGTCGCCGCGCCCGCAGAGGTTCATGAGGATGATGTGGTCTTTGGGCAAGGTCGGAGCGACCTTGATCACGTGGGCCAGTGCGTGCGCCGGTTCCAGCGCCGGGATGATGCCCTCGAGGCGGCTCAGCAACTGGAAAGCCTCGAGCGCCTCGTCGTCCATGGCTGGCACGTACTGCACCCGGTCGATGTCGCGCAGCCAGCTGTGTTCGGGCCCGATGCCCGGGTAGTCGAGGCCGGCCGAAATGCTGTGGCCTTCTTCGATCTGCCCGTCGGTGTTCTGCAGCAGGTAGGTGCGGTTTCCGTGCAACACGCCGGGGCGGCCCGCGGTCAACGAGGCGCAGTGCTTGTCGCCCTCAAGGCCTTTGCCGCCGGCTTCGACGCCGACGATCTCGACGCTTTCATCGTCGAGGAAGGGGTGGAACAGGCCGATGGCGTTCGACCCGCCGCCAACGCAGGCGACGACCGTGTCGGGCAGGCGACCCTCCATCTCCTGCAGCTGCTCTTTGGCCTCGTTGCCGATGACCGACTGGAAGTCGCGTACCAGCTCCGGGTAGGGGTGCGGGCCGGCCGCGGTGCCGATGATGTAATAGGTGTCGTGGACGTTGGTGACCCAGTCGCGCAGCGCTTCGTTCATCGCGTCCTTGAGCGTGCCCGCGCCGGAGGTCACCGGGTTGACCTCGGCGCCGAGCAGCTTCATGCGGAACACGTTTGGCGCCTGGCGTTGCACGTCGGTTGCGCCCATGTAGACGTGGCAGGGGTAGCCGAAGCGGGCGGCGACCGTGGCCGACGCGACGCCGTGCTGACCGGCGCCGGTTTCGGCAATGATGCGCGTCTTGCCCATGCGCTTGGCGAGCAGGATCTGGCCGAGGCAGTTGTTGATCTTGTGGCTGCCCGTGTGGTTCAGCTCGTCGCGCTTGAAGTAGATCTTGGCGCCGCCGAGGTGCTCGGTCAGGCGTTCGGCGAAGTACATCGGGCTCGGCCGACCGGTGTAATGGCGGTGCAGCGTCGCGAGCTCGTCGTGGAAGCTCGGGTCGGCCTTGGCCGTCTCGTAGGCATCGCGCAACTCGTGGATGTTCGGAATCAGTGTCTCGGCGACAAACTGGCCACCGAATTGGCCGAACATGCCCATGTCGTCTGGGCCGGTGCGCAGCGAGTTGGCGCGAAGTGAAGCGGTCATGGGGCAGTCCCGGGGTGTGATCAGTCCGCGTATTGAACCGCCAGTGAGGGGGACAAGTACAGCACGATTTGCCGCTTTTTAAGGCGCTTAAGCGCAGAATTTTGTAATCGAGGGCGATTGTATGCGTTAAACTTGTACCCATGTCGGACGCAGAGTATCAACGGATCGCGCGGCGCATGGCGCTCGAGCTTCGCGGCGGCGATTTTGCCTCCGGCACCGCGTTGCCAGCCGAACGTCGGCTGATGCAGCGTTACGGTTGCGGGCGCAACACCCTGCGCCGCGCGCTGGCGCTGCTCGAAAACGAGGGGCTCATCGACCGCGGGCAGGGCCGGGTGGCCCGGGTGACCCGCAACACCCTGACCAAGACGCTGTCGGACCTCGCCGACTTTCACAGTTACGCCCGTGCCCGTGGGGTCACGCCCCGCACGGACGTGCTCGCGTTCGAGCCCTCGAAGGGCACCTTGCAGACCGATCTGCATTTCCCGGCAGGCGAGTCACCCTGGTGTCTGCGCCGCCGCCGGGCCATCGACCGCCAGGTGGTGGTTTACCAGGAGGCGTGGTTGCCTGCCGAGGTCGGCCGCGTGCTGCGGCGTGCGGACCTGCACGACGATTCGCTCTACCGCCTGTTGGGCGCGCGCCTGGGGTGGGCCGTCACGGGCGCGCGCGACACGGTCTCCGCCGGCCACGCCCCGCCGGCCGTGCACGATGCCTTCGGACCGGCAGGGCCCGACGTTGTCGTCCAGGCGGACCGGCAAGCCTGGCTGGCCGACGGCCGGGTGGTCGAACTGTCCTGCAGCTACGTGCGGCCGGAGTTTTTCCGCTTCTCGGCGTCGACCGGCGAATTGCCTGAGTGAGGCACGGTTCTCCCAGCCCAGCCCGGAACCCGAAATTGGTTTATTGATGGTCAGCGGTGGCTGCACTACCGTGGTGCATTCAACAGACCGTCACAGGAGCCTCCGCCATGCGCGTCGCCTGGATCGTGGTCTGTTTCGCGATGGTCGGTTGTAATGACGAGCGGACAGACTCCACCTTCATTGCAAACGACGGCGTGTACCCGTCGCTCGTCGTGGAAGACGATGGCAGCCGCACGCGGCTGCGGTTCGACCTCGATGTCGGCGGCCCGTCCGGCACCAACCTGACCCTGGCCAACGGCGAAACCCTGCAGGTAGGCACCGGCGGCTAGGCCGTCACGATGAACCGGGAAACCGACCTGTTCAGCCAGTTTTACGAAGCCTACCTGCCGAGCACCGCAGGCGAGACTGACTACGTCGTCAACTGGTACCGCACCACACAGCCGGACGTGTTGGGTACCACAGCGACCCTGCCCGTGCCGTTCAGGCTCACATCGCCATCGCCGAACGTGCCGCTGCTGTCGTCGACGCCGGTCCGGGTGGCGTGGACCCCGGCCACGTTCGGACCGCGCTCGATGGAGCTCGCGGTCACGGTGCGGTGTGTCGACGCCAACGGGTCGTCGGTCACCGGGCTGGACGTGCTGTCGGTCGACGACGACGGCGCCTACACCTATTCGGTTTCGGCGCGGCTCGGCAGTGCACTTCGGGCTGCCGACCCGACGCGTCGCTGCACGGTGTCCGTGCGGGCCCGGCGCAGCGGTGTCGGTAGCCTGTCACCCGGATTCACGCTCGGAGGCAGCCTCACGGTGCGCCGCGAAGTCACCGTGTCCGGTGTGCCGCTCACGCTCGAACACTGACCACTGACCGCTGCCGATCGCTGTCGGCGCACGCGTCACAGCGACGCCCCGTCGTACACGCTGAACGGCAATGCCGCCGCGTCGACGCCGTCGAGGCAGCCGATGTTGATGCGGTAGTGCGTCGGTGCAGACGCCGGGTGGTGGAAGGGGTAGATGCCGCAGCGTTGGCAGAAGTAGTGCGTCGCCGTCTCGGTGCCGAAGCGGTAGGTACCGAGTACGTCGGGGGCGGCGTCGATTTGCAGCGCGTCGGGCGCCACCGTGAACGCGGTCATGGTCGCGCCCTTTCGCACGCACAGCGAACAGTTGCAGCGCAAGCCGCTCTCGATCGGGTCGGCGTCGAACTGGAAGCGTATCTTGCCGCAGTGGCAGCGGCCGCTGTGGTGCATGCCATGTCCTCCGTGCAGTGGGATCGGTGTCAGCCGTCGACGCTCGAGAGGCCCCAGGCGTTCAACAACCGCGGCAGTGCAACCGACCAATCCAGCACCGCGTTCGCGTCGGCCCAGCGCGCGTAGTCCGCCTGCAGTGCCCGCTCGCGCGCGCCGAGTTGTCCGGCGAGGTCGGTGAGCTCGGTGCGGTCAACCGCCATGTCGTAGAGCTCCCAGGGTTGACCGTGCTGCCGGACCAGCTTGAAGTGGCCCGTGCGCACGGCGGCGTTGCCTTCGTGTTCGAAGAAGAGCGGCTGCGCGCGCGCCCAGCACCGTCCCAGCAGGCACGGCAGGAACGACTCGCCTTCGAGTGGGCGGGCGGCCTGGCCGTTGACCTCGGTAAGGGGCGCGCTGCCGGTGGCCTCGAGCAGCGTCGGCAGAATGTCCATCACGTGCGCGGGTTGGTGCGCGACGGTGCCCGGGTGAATGTGGCCTGGCCAGTGTGCGATCAACGGTGTTGCAATACCGCCCTCGTGCACGTGGTGTTTGAACCGCCGGAACGGTGCGTTCGAGACGTTCGCCCAGGGCTTGTCGTAACTCTGGTAGGTGAGGGCATCTCCGGGATGCAGGCCTGGCACGTTGCCAAGGGTGATGTGGCGGCCGTCGTGTGTGGTATCGGGGAAGTACCGGGCCCAGCCGTCTTCGGCCATGAATTCCGCACAGCCGCCGTTGTCCGAGAGAAACAGGATCAGCGTGTTGTCGAACTGTCCATGCGCTTTCAGCTCGGCGACCAGCCGACCGACGGACTGGTCCAGGCGGTCGACCATGGCGGCGTAGGTCGCCATCTTCGCCGCTTGCCAGTCCGGGTGCGGCTCGGCCTCCCAGGGTGGTACGTCCGCGTCCCGCGGGCTGATGTCCCAGTTGCGTTCCAGCACGCCGAGGCTGTTCAGGGTTTCGTGCCGGGCCGTGCGGATGGCGTCCCACCCCACGTTGTAGACGCCCTCGTAACGGGCGATGTCCTCGGGTGGTGCGTGCAGTGGCCAGTGCGGTGCCGCGTGTGCGAGGTAGAGAAAGAACGGTGCGTCCGCGCCGGGCTCGGAGAGCCAGTCGATCGCCTTGTCGGTGATGGCGTCGGTGAAATAGAAGCCGTCGTCGAGCGCCGGCACGCGCGTTTCGTCGTCGACGAGGTAGTGCGGCGAGTAGAAGTGCGTGGCGCCGTCGACGATGCCGTAGAAGCGGTCGAAGCCGCGCTGACGGGGCATCGGGTGCCCCGGTTCGCCGATGCGCCAGTTGCGCGTGTCACGCGCCGGGAAGTCGCCGGCGACGTGCCACTTGCCGGCAAGGCAGGTGCGGTAGCCGGCGGCGCCCAGGGTTTCGGCGACGGTGGCACAGTCGGACCGCAGGTAGCCCTGGTAGGCCTCGGTGCCGAGGTGCGCGCCCATGTGACCGATGCCCGCGCTGTGTGGGTGTTGGCCGGTCAGGAGCGAGGCGCGGGTCGGGCAGCATCGGCCACAGTTGTACATCGCGCTCATCAACGCGCCGTCGCGGGCCAGTTGGTCGATGTGCGGTGTGCGGATTTCCGAGCCGGTGATGCCGAGGTCGGAGAAGCCCATGTCGTCGACCAGGATCAGGACAATGTTCGGGCGCATACCGGCTCAATCGGGTGCCTGTGAGGGCGGGCTGCCGTCGATGTTCTCAGGTTTTTCCGTGGGTTGGAATACAACTTGCGCGCTGTCACTGCACCGACTCCGCGACGTTGGAAATTTGACAGATGAACCGTACAGCCCGTTATTCCGCGATTGCTGCCGTGGCGCTTGGCCTCAGTGCGTGCGACTCACCCAGTTCGAGCCTGACGCTCGACGGGGTCTCGTCCCAGGACGCCGACAACCAGTACACGGTGGGCGAGGTGATCAAGCTCAACGCCGCGCTGCAGAACAGCGGGGATGACACGGCGCGTTTCGGCGAAGTGCACGTCTACCGCTCGGTTGACGACAGCCTGAGCGCCGCGGACACCCACCTCGGCCGCTATGCGGTGGCGGATGTCAGCGCCGGCGGCAGCCGCAGCGAACTGGTGCCGGTGGCCACCGGGGGTTGGACGCCCGGGCGGTACTTCATCGGCGTGTGTAATGCGCGCCTCGAAAGCGGCGACGCCACAGAGTGTGCGACCCACGAGGTCAATGTGCGCGCGTCGCTGAACCTCAGCGGCCTGGTGCCGGGTGCGCTGGTGGTCGACCGCCGGACAGTGGCCGCCGACGCCAGCGGCGCCAAGCCCGTCTCGCTCGGCCAGACGCTCAGCTTCAACGACGCGGCGACCGCGACCTACAGCGTCGCGGTCTACCGCAGCGAATCGCTGGACCGCGACGACACGGCAACGCAGATCGGATTCTTCAACGTCGACGCGGGTGACACCGTGTGGCGCGCCACCTTCGACGCGGCCACCTGGGACACCGGTACCGACTACTACTTCTCGGCCTGCTGGGCGAACGGCGGTCTCGCCAACAACCTGGTCGACTGCTACCAGATGGCCTTCCCTGTCCGCGTCCAGTAACCCGCACCGCGCGGCTACGCCTCAGTAGGATTCGCGGCCACGCAGCCCCGCGAACGACGCCATTGCGGTGGCTTGCCACGCAGGCAGCGCGGCCAGTTGCTCGTACCAACGCGCAACGTGGTCGGGCAGGGTCACGGGGTAACCCATGTGCCGGTAGCGGTGCAGGCCCATGCTGCAACAGAGGTCTGCCAGCGACGGGGTTGGACCCGTCAGCCAGGTCGCCACGGCAAGTGCGCGGTCCAACTCCGCCACACAGTCGCGGCAGCGCGCGGCGGCGTCCTCGATCGCCTCGGGCCGGTGTTTTTCCGGCGGGCACCGGTAGAAACCCCAGAACAGTGCCATGAACGCGGGTTCCCAGCTTGAGAGTTCCCAGTCCAACCAGGTGTTGATCGCCGCCTGCGCAGCGTTGTCGGCGGGCCACCACGACGGGTCGGTCCCCGGTCGCGCGGCGAGGTAACGGCAGATGGTGTGCGACTCGCGCAGCACGAGGCCGTCGATTTGCAACACCGGTATACGACCGAGCGGGTTCAAGGCCCGAAAGTCAGGGGTGTCGAGGTCGCCCGGCTGGCTGCCGATGTCCACCCGCGTGTAGTCGATGCCGAGTGCCTGCAGTGTGCAGTCCACTTTCATCACATTGTGCGCGTTGGGTCTGCCCCAGAGCGTCGGTGTCACGTCGGCCAGACCGGCGCGTGGCTGCCGAGCGGTTGAGGTGCGCGCCACCGCCAGGGTGTGCGTGACAGGGTCAGCGGCGGGGCGAGTGACTCGAGCGTGCCGAACGGCGATTGGGTGGTCATCAGAAAGGCGCCGAGTTCCGAACGCGGCGTGTTCTGGCCCGGTGCGTCGGACGCGTCGCCGATCAGGTCGTGGACGTTGTGCAACCAGTTGGCGGTGCGCGCCAGTGCGAGGTCGGCGCTGCAGGCCACGCCCTCGGTCTGTCGGCGGGTCAGCGCGTGCACGGCCGCGAAGGCGCCGAGACAGCCAGTCAGGTAGTCGAGCGGCTGGCACGGCAAGCGCACCGGGTCGCTGCCGTCGGCCGGTGCGCGGGCCAGACCGGTCGGCGCTTGCACCAGGCTGTCGAACCCGCGCCGGCCCGCCCAGGGGCCCCGGTCGCTGTAGGCCGACAGGCTGATGTGGATGAGGTCCGGGTAGCGCGCTTGCAGCGCTGCGCGGCTGAGCCCGTGGGCGTCGAGCGCGCCCGGTCGAAAGCCGTCGATCAGCACATCGGCCGTCTCGAGCAAGCTGGCCAGCTCGGCCTTGCCGGCGTCGGTGCGCAGGTCCAGGTGGCAACTCTGCTTGGCGTAACCGGTGTCGATGGTCAGCGGTTTTGAGACCGGCAGGTGATCGGCGCCCACGCGCAGCACGGTGGCGCCGTGCTCGGCCAGAGCGCGTCCGGCCATGGGCCCGGCCAACACGCGGCTGAGGTCGAGCACGCGCACGCCGCTCAGCGGCTGTTCGCCAACCGCGAGTTGCCGTTTCGCGCGCGCGTGCTGTTCGGCGAGGGCGATGACCGGCTGTTCATCGAGGGCGATGCGCTGTGGGTGCTGCCACCAGGCCTCGCGGGTGCGCAGCACGCCGACGCACAGGCCCGCATCGGAGGCGGTCTGTTCAAAGGGCTCGGCGTCCCACGTCTGCACCGCCGCGACGACGGCGGCGCGTTCGGCTGCGCAGCCCAACAGCGTGAGCAGGCCATCGCGGTGGTGCGGAAAATTCGCGTGCAGGTAAACCCAGCGCTGGTCTCCGGTCTTGTAATATCCGGTCAGCGGGTCCCAGGCCTTGGGCGCGACACCGTCGATTTCGAGGAAATCGGCGGAGCGCATGCCGAGTGACGCGTGGCGACGCGAGATCTCGACCTGCTGGTGTGGACCGCCCCGGGCGTGGTGAAAGGCCTCGAGCGCGAGGCCGAGCGCGGCGAAGGTGGCGCTGGCGATGTCCGCGATGGGCAACGGGCCGGCAATGGCAGTGGGGCTGCTGTCGACGGTGAGCGGGCTGAGGTCGAATGCACTGCCGACGGCATCGGCGAGTTGCTGCAGGGGCTCGAGTGCGGCTGAGTCCATCGGCAGGTCCTCCTGTGTTCTCGCCTCAGTGTACGACCGGTGCGAGGGTTCGGGCAGGTATACTCACTATTGGCACGCAAAAAACGCGGGCGTGCGGCGTTCACCCACGTCGGCTCTGTACCTATGCCACTGTTGCAAATCGATCACCTCGAGCACCGTGTGGTGCACGCACAGCACCACGAGTCGCTCGGCCCCGTGGAGCTGGCTGTGCTCGACAAGCTGCTGCGCTACCCCGAGGAAGTGATGTCACGCGAAGAGCTGAAAGCCGCGGCGCCGGTCGACCTCGCGCGTTTCACGGACCGCAAGCTCGACGCGACGCTCAACAAGATCAGCAAGGCCACGCTCGCCTTGTGGCCCGCGTTTCCGCTTGTGCGCTTTGTCTACCCCGACGGCTACGTCTACACCGAAACCCCGCCCAAGCGCGAGGCGGAGCGAGTAGAGGATGCCGAGCGGCAGTAGCTCAGTGGCCGTCAGGGTCTGCCGCCCGGCACGTGTGCGACCACACTGATTTCGACCAACCACTCCGGGCCCGCCAAACGGCTCTCCACACAGGCGCGCGCGGGTGCGTTGCCGGGCGTGACCCACGCATCCCACACCGTGTTCATCGCCTCGAAGGCCTGCATGTCGGCGAGCCAGATCTGCGCGCTGAGCGCCTGCGTTGCGTCCGTTCCGGCCAGCGCCAGCAGTCGGTCCACCTCAGCCAACGCGTTGCGGGTTTGCGTGGTGATATCCGGTCCCTCGCCGCACACGCCGGAGAGGTAGGCGGTGTCGCCGCGCACCACGGCGAGGCTCATGCGGGTGTCGGTCTCGATGCGGGCGATCATGGCGCGGTCCTCGTGTCGAACTCGGCCGGCACCCAGTCCGGTGCGGCGCTGCGGTTCCAGAAGCGGTTCGGGTTGTCCTCGTCGAGCCCTCGGATGTGCAGGGTGCGGGTGGTGCGGTCGACATAGACCACCGGTTCCTCGTAGGGGTGGGCGGCGTAGATCGCCTCGAGCACGGCGTCGAGGTCCGCTGGGGTGCCGACGCAGAAAAAGCTCAGTTCGACACTCGGCACGGTCACCGGCGCGGGGTTGGCGCGGTTGCGGCCTGTGCCGAGCGACCGGAAGGACTGGGTGCCCTCGGCCGTGGCGTAGGTCACGGCCTCGTAGTCGCCGTAGCGCAGGGGTGCGCGATCGCGTACGGCATCGAGCACCGTGTCAGCGCAGTCGGCGGGAATCTGCACGGCGATACGCCAGCCCGGTTCGACGCGGAAGCGGTCGCTGCGCACAGGCAGGTCTGTCATGTCGGTCTCCTGTGTGTGACGGAGCAGGGCACTGGCGGTGGGCCGGTGCCCGCGGTGCAGAGCAGTGTGGCGGGCGCGCTGGGGTGGAACGCCGCGTTTTCCGTGTCGATTGGGCATAAATTTGGCTGATATGATCGGGTTTGGACTTTTTCGTGATGGAATCCGCCGATATGGCTGAAAACGTTGACTCGATCGACCAGAAGATCCTGGCGTCGCTGGTCGCCGATGGCCGGCAATCCGTGCACGGGCTGAGCGGGCGGGTGGGTCTCTCCCCGTCGCCGACAGCCCGCCGAATCAAGCGCTTGGAGGACGACAGGGTGATCACCGGCTATCACGCTGCGGTTGACGAGTCCGCGCTCGGTTTCGGTTTCAACGTGTTCGTCTCGGTCCGTCTGGCGCGTCAAACCGAACACGACATCCAGCGGTTCGAGTCGGAAATCGTGGGCTTCCGCGAAGTCGTCGACTGCTGGCTCATGACCGGCCCGTTCGACTACCTGATCCGGCTATCGGTCGCCGACCTTGCCGAGTTCGAGACCTTCCTGAACCGCAAACTCACTCGGATCGACGCCCTCGCGGCCTGCGAGTCGTCGATCCCAATCCGCCGGCTGCCGTGCCAGAGCGTGCGCTTGCGCTGACGGTTTGGCGGCCGTGGCATCCGGGCGGCCGGCGTCCCGTTGTCACAGCGGGCGAGGCGGCAGCATTGTGCTGGTTTCACACCCTCTTCACGCGATTGGGCAGGGTAGTGCCGACGGTTCAGCACCGGTGGCCAGGCCTTGAAAAAAATCCCGATTCATAGTTGACGAACCGTCAGAATGGGCCTATTTTGACTTTCCGTCAGAATGAAAAGGGCCGTTCGATGGCGCCACGCCAACTCGCCACAGCCGAACTTCAGGCACGCGAGCAGGACATGGTGACAGCCGCGTTCGACGTGGTTGCCGAAGTCGGCGTTGCGGCGCTGACGCTCGAACGCCTGTCGCAGAACCTGCCGTATTCGAAGGGCACGCTGTACAACCACTTCACTTGCAAGGAAGACCTGCTCGCGGCCATGTGTGTCGCGTCCATGGAAACCTTCGAGCGCTTACAGAAACGGCTCGTGACCTACGACGGCACCAGCCGTGATCGCATGTTGGCAATGTCGCTTGCGTACCTCCTGTACGCCAAGTGCAACCCGATCCAGTTCCTGCTCGTGATCTCGGCCAAGTCCGGCCAGGTGACCGAGAAGGCCTCCGACGCCCGCCGCGCGGTCATGCTCGACGCCGAGACGCGTCTCCTGGCCCTACCGATTCAGCACATTATCCAACCGGCACTCGACAGCGGCGAGTGCGCACCAGGCGTACCGCTGGTCGCCGAACAGATCATCTTCTCGTGCTGGAGCAACAGCTTCGGCGCCATCTCACTGCTGCAAGACGAAGTGCGCAGCTGCACCGTGCGACAGGACATGTGCACCGAGCGCGAGGTGCTCAACAGCGCCCAACTGATGCTCGACGGCCTGCGCTGGACACCGCTCAGCAGCGAGTACGACTGGCGCGCAGAAGTGAAACGCGCGGCCATAACACTCTATGCCGACGAGCTTGCGCTGCTCGAGGCGCGTGGCACCCCGTTGTCGCTCGACCTGGTGTAGCCCCGTGTCCCCGGCGCTGTCACTCAACCGTCAACCTCATACCTAAGCCAAGGAAATCGACGTGAAAGACACCCTTGTGAATCTCCCGCTCGACCACCCGATCAAGACGATCATCGGCGTCCTGCTGTTCGTGGTGCTGACCGCGGCCGGCGCGCAGAACCTCGTGTTCAAGGGCGACTACCGGATCTTCTTCAGCGAAGACAACCCGCAGCTGACCGAATTCGAGTCGATGCAGCGCGTGTTCGCGAAGAGCGAGAACGTGGCCTTCGTGCTCGCGCCGAAGAACGGCGACATGTTCACGCCGGAAAACCTCGACGCGCTCTACTGGTTGACCGAGGAGTCCTGGCAGATTCCGTACAGCAGCCGCGTGGACTCGATCACCAACTACCAGCACACGGTTGCCGAGGAAGACGATCTGCTGGTCGAGGATCTGGTGCTCGACCCGACGGTGCTGACCGACGCGGACATGGGCCGACTGCGTGACATCGCGGTCAATGAGCCACTGCTGCGCAACAAGCTCATTTCCGAGGGCGGCCACGTCGCCATCGTCAGCGCGAACGTGCACCTGCCGGGCGTGAACGAGCAGGTCGAGGTGCCGGAAGTGGCCGCCGCGGTACGGGAAATCGAGCAGGCCTTCCTCGAGCAGTACCCGGATTTCGAGGTCTACCTCTCGGGCATCGTGATGCTCAACACCTCGTTCACTGAATCGGCCCTGAACGACAGCGCCACGCTGGTGCCGTTGATGTTCGTGCTCGTCATCGTCGCCATGAGCCTGTTGCTGCGCACCATCACCGGCACGGTCGCGACGCTCGTGGTGATCGTCACGAGCATCGTCGCAACCATGGGCACCTTTGGCTGGCTCGGCTTCTACCTCAGCGGGCCGACGGCGTCGGTGCCGACCATCGTGTTGACCCTCGCGGTGGCCGACTGCGTGCACATCCTCTCGACCATGTTCTTCAAGATGCGTCAGGGCGTTGAGAAGCGCGAGGCACTGCACCACAGCCTGCACCTGAACTTCCAGCCGATCTTCCTCACCAGCCTGACGACCGCCATCGGCTTCCTGAGCATGCTCGCCTCGGATTCTCCGCCGTTCCGCGACCTCGGCATGATGGTCGCCTACGGTGTGATGCTCGCCTTCGTCTTCTCGCTGACCATCTTCCCGGCGCTGCTGATGAAGCTGCCGGTGCGCGTCAAGGTCAAGCCCGAGGGCCAGGCCGACCTCATGGACCGCTTTGCCGAGTTCGTGATCCGCAACCGCAAGAGACTGTTGCCCGGGATGTCCGTGCTGGTGGTGGGCTTCGTCGCGATGGTGCCGCTCAACCAGCTCAACGACGACTTCGTGAAGTACTTCCACCAGACGGTGCCGTTCCGACAGGCGACCGACTTCATGCAGGACAACGTCTCGGGCATCGGCACGCTGGACATCGCCGTCAACTCGGGTGACCAGAGCGGCATCAATGAAGTGGCTTACCTGAAGTCACTGGCCGACTTCAGTGCCTGGCTGCTCGACCAACCCGAGACCGACCACGTCATCACGCTGACCGACACGATCAAGCGGCTGAACCGCAGCATGCACGGCGACGACGAGAGCTATTACCGCTTGCCGGACTCGCGCGAGCTGTCGGCGCAGTACCTCCTGATGTACGAGATGTCGCTGCCGTACGGGCTGGACCTCAACAACCAGCTCGACGTCGACAAGTCGTCCACCCGGATCACGGTGACGCTTAAGAACGTGACCAGTAACGAGCAGATCGACATCGAAAACCGCATCAAGCAGTGGTTTGCCGACAATGCGCCGGGCTACGACATCAGCGTCGCCAGCCCGAACCTGATGTTCGCGCACATCGGTCAACGCAACATCACCAGCATGCTGCTCGGCACCTCGATCGCCTTGTTGCTGATTTCGGCACTGCTCGGCATCGCGCTGCGCTCGGTCCGCTACGGGCTCATCAGCCTCATCCCGAACCTCGCACCCGCCGCGGTGGGTTTCGGCTTGTGGTATGTGATCGACGGGCAGATCGGCCTCGCGCTTTCGGTGGTCGCCGGCATGACGCTCGGCATCGTCGTGGACGACACGGTGCACTTCATGAGCAAGTACAAGTACGCCCGCGACAACATCAGCTCGGACGCGACCGAGTCGGTGCGCTACGCGTTTCGAAGCGTCGGTCGCGCGCTCTGGGTCACGACCCTGGTGCTGGTGGCGGGCTTCATGGTCCTCGCGCAGTCGAGCTTCAAGCTCAACTCCGACATGGGCCTCTTGACCGCCTTGACCATCGCAATCGCCTTGATCATCGACTTCCTGCTGCTGCCACCGCTGCTGATCAAACTCGACGGCTCCGGTGGTGAGACCAGGAAAGCCGAGCAGGACGCACCCCTGACGCCAGCGCTGAACGCCGGCGCCTGAACCCCTTTCGACCTCTGGAGACACCGCTACCATGAACACATCCGTCCAATCCGTTGTGTGGGGCCTTGCAGCCACGGCGCTGGCCGTCTCGGGCAACGCGTTTGCGCAAACCGCTGCCGAGAAAGGCCTCGAAATCGCGCAACAGACCAAAGTCGTCGACGCCGGCTGGGGTGACTCGCAGGCGGAGATGAAGATGATCCTGCGCAACGCCGAGGGCCAGGAGAGCGTGCGCGACATCCGCATCCGCTCGCTTGAAGTCGAGGGCGACGGCGACAAGAGCCTCAGCATCTTCGACAAGCCCCGCGACGTGAAAGGCACCGCCTTTCTGAGCTTTTCCCACACCGTCGGCAACGACGACCAGTGGCTCTACCTCCCTGCGCTCAAGCGCGTCAAGCGCATTTCCTCGCGCAACAAGTCCGGTCCTTTCATGGGGTCGGAGTTTGCGTACGAGGACCTGAGCTCATTCGAAGTGGAGAAGTTCACCTACGAGTACCTGCGCGACGAACCCTGCGGCGAGGACACCTGCTACGTCGTGCAGCAGTTCCCGGTCGACAAGAACTCCGGCTACAAGCGGCGTATCGTCTGGATCGACCAGAGCGAGTACCGCATGCACAAGACCGAGTTCTACAACCGCCGCGACGCGCTCTTGAAGACCTTGGAAGCCGGCGAGTACGAGCAGTACGAGGGCAAGCACTGGCGTCCGACCGAGATGCACATGGTCAACCACCAGAACGGCAAGAGCACCTTGCTGCAGTGGAGCAACTACGCGTTCAAGACCGGTCTGGACGACGGTGACTTCAACAAGAACACGCTGAAACGGGCGCGGTAATGAACGACGACCTGTCCGTCGGGCCGCGCAGACTCGCCAGTGCCGCACTCGCGGCGCTGGCCGTCAGCCTGCCGGCGCACGCGGAGCTCTACTACGAGATCAGCGGCAACTTCGGCCTCGAGGGGCGTTTCTTTCAGGACGACCCGGCGTTCGCCGGTCAATCGCGCCGCGACGGCACGTCGCTGTCGTTCTCGCCCGAGCTCTACTGGGAGTGGGGCGACGGTGTGCACAGCCTGCGCTTCGCCCCTTTCCTGCGAGTGGACTCCGAAGATGACGAGCGTACGCACAACGACATCCGTGAGCTGCTCTACCTCCACGCCGGCGACAGCACCGAGTTCCAGGCTGGCATCGGCAAGGTGTTCTGGGGCGTGACCGAATTTCAGAACCCGGTCGACGTGATCAACCAGACCGACAGCGTCGAAGACCTCACCGGCGACGCCAAGCTCGGTCAACCGATGCTCTCGCTCGCGTTCATCCGCGATTGGGGCGTGGTCGACGTGATGGTGTTGCCCGGCTTTCGCGAACGCACGTTTCCCGGGGCGTCCGGGCGGTTGCGCTCGCAACTGGTGGTCGACACCGACGCCGCGACCTTCGAGTCGGACGACGGCGAAGACCACATCGACTACGCGCTGCGCTGGAGCCACAGCGTCGGGGTGTTCGACCTCGGCGTGCACGCCTTCAGCGGCACCAACCGCAGTCCGACCCTGCAGCCGGTGATCACCGGCGCGACGCCGACCGCGCTGGCGCCGTTCTACCCGCAGATGGACCAGATCGGGGTCGACGTGCAGGCGACAATCGACGCGTGGTTGCTCAAGGGTGAGTTTGTCACCCGCGAGCAGCAATCGGAGCGCTTCGATCTGGCCCAGGTCGGGGTCGAGTACAGCTTCTATAGCCTCGCGAACGGGTTGTTTGACCTTGGGCTGTTGCTCGAAATCGGCTGGGACGAGCGCGGCACCGACGCCTCCGACAACATTTTTCAGGATGACATCGGTGTCGGCTTGCGCTTCGGGTTCAACGACGAGGCGAGTTCGGAGATGTTGATCGGCGTGATCGAGGACCAGGACTTCGACAGCCGCAGTTTCCAGCTCGAGGCGAGCACCCGCATCGGCGACAGCTGGCGCGTGGCGGTCGACGTGCGGGCCGTGGACGCGGACGACCCGAACGACCCGCTGACCAGCTTCGCGGCCGACGACCATGTACAGCTGCGCCTGGAGCGTTTCTTCTAGTCGGATACCGCCTGTTCGCCGCCGCGCAGGACCGGGACTGGGTCGGGTGGCGGGGTAGGGCAAGTAACCTCCCCCCCCTCGCTGCAGGACCCGCGGGCGGTTCGCACCCTTCGCTGCACACCGCAGTGTTCGCCTGGCGGCTGTGCCACAGTGCCTGCTGTGGCCGACGCCCTGACAGTCGGTCGAGACCCCTGACGAGGCAAAGCGGTGTCTTCGAACCCCGGCAAGACCGACTACCTGTTGCTTGGCCTGTTGGCGCTGCTGTGGGGCTCGTCCTACCTGTTGATCGACGTCGCCGTCGCCGAGATCCCGCCGCTGACCCTGATCGCGTTGCGCGTGCTGGGTGCCGCGCTGGTGCTCGGGCTCGCAATGCGCGTTCGTTCGGTGCGCTTGCCACGGGATGCGCGGACGTGGCGGATGCTGTTCGTCCAGGCGGTGTTCAACAGCATCGGCGCGTGGACCCTCCTGGCCTGGGGTCAGCAGTTCGTCGACTCGGGCCTCGCGAGCGTGCTGAACTCGACGGCGCCGGTGTTCGTGTGCCTGATCACGGCGTGGGTGACGCAGCACGAGGCGACCGACCGCGTGAAACTGCTCGGCGCCCTGACTGGCGTTGCCGGTGTTGTTCTGATCGTCGGTCCCGGTGTACTGAGCGGCCTTGGCGTGCAGGTGGCAGGGCAGCTCGCTTGCCTGCTGGGGGCATTGCTCTACGCGGGCGCGGCGATCTACGGCAAACGCCTCGGACACCTCGGCGCGCTCACGGTGGCGACCGCGACGATGTTGTGGGCAACCGCCGTGCTGGTCCCGGCGGCCCTGGTGGTCGACCGGCCGTGGACCGTGTTGCTCGACGTGAGTGCATCGGCGATGGCCGCGACCGCCTTGTTGTCGGTCTTCTGCACCGGGCTGGCGTTGCTGATCTACTTCAGGCTGCTGGCCACGCTCGGGTCGCTGGGTGTGGCCAGTCAGGCCTACCTGCGCGCCTGCGTGGGGGTGGCGCTGGGTGTTTTCGTGCTCGGCGAAACGGTGACCCTGATGGTTGCGATCGGGCTTGCCACGGCCATCGGCGGCGTTGTGCTCATCAACCTGCCGAGGCGAACGTAGGGTGCGGCACCCGGCCGCACCCCGCGCGATCACATGAATGTGACGACGCTGACTTCACCGCTCGCGATCTTCGCGCGCCAGGTGGCGGGGCCGGAATTGTGCACGGACTCGCCGTGGGAATCGACTGCGACCGTGACCGGCATGTCCTCGACGTCGAACTCGTAGATCGCCTCCATGCCGAGGTCCTCGAACGCGAGCACCTTGGCGGACTTGATCGCTTTGGACACGAGGTACGCGGCGCCGCCGACAGCCATCAGGTAGACCGCCTTGTTGTCGGCGATCGCCTCGAGCGCCAGCACACCGCGCTCGGCCTTGCCGACCATGCCGATCAAGCCGGTCTGCTCGAGCATTGTGCGCGTGAACTTGTCCATGCGCGTGGATGTTGTCGGCCCTGCCGGGCCGACCGCCTCGTCGCGCACGGCGTCGACCGGGCCGACGTAGTAGATGAAGCGGTTGGTGAAATCGACCGGCAGATCCTCGCCGCGGGCGATCATGTCGACCAGGCGCTTGTGTGCGGCGTCGCGCCCGGTCAACAGTTTGCCACTGAGCAATACGGTGTCGCCGGGTTTGAGGGTTTGCAGGTCGTCCTTGGTCACACGGTTGAGGTCGAGTCGAATCGCGTTGCCACCGCTTTCGCGTGCCACCACCGGCCAGTCCTCGAGCTTGGGCGGTTTTTGCAAGGCCGGACCGTCCCCACGCAAGGTGAAATGGGCATGGCGCGTCGCTGCGCAGTTCGGGATCATCGCAATCGGCTTGTTGGCGGCGTGCGTCGGCGTGTCGAGCACCTTGACGTCGAGCACGGTGGTGAGTCCGCCGACACCTTGCGCGCCGATGCCGAGTTCGTTGATTTTGGTGAACAGCTCCAGTCGCAGCTCTTCAGCACGTGTTCGCGCGCCACGCGCTGCGAGCTCGTTGATGTCGAGGGGTGCGAGCAGCGACTCCTTGGCGAGCACCATGGCCTTCTCCGCCGTGCCGCCGATGCCGAGACCCAGCACGCCCGGCGGGCACCAGCCTGCGCCCATGGTCGGGATCTGCTTGAGCACCCAGTCGACGATCGAATCGGATGGATTCAACATCGCGAACTTGCTCTTCGCCTCCGACCCGCCGCCTTTCGCGGCGACGTGGATGTCGATGGTGTTGCCTGGCACGATGTCGTAGTGGATCACTGCAGGCGTGTTGTCCTTGGTGTTCCGGCGGGCGCCGTCCGGGTCGGCGAGCACGCTGCCGCGCAGCGGGTTGTCGGGGTTGAGGTAGGCCTGGCTGACGCCGGTGTTGATCATCTCCGAGAGCCCCATGTCGCCCTCGATGTGCACGTCCTGCCCGACCGAGCAGAACACCGTGACGATGCCCGTGTCCTGGCAGATCGGGCGGCGACCCTCGGCGCACATGCGTGAGTTGATCAGGATCTGCGCCAGTGCATCGCGCGCCGCCTCGGAGGCCTCGCGCTCGTAGGCCGCGTTGACCGCCTGAATGAAATCGAGCGGATGGTAGATGCTGATGTACTGCAGCGCGTCGGCGACCGACGCAATGATGTCGTCCTGACGGATGGTGGTGGTCATGGCGGTGGGCCTTGAGAGGTCACGGGGTACCGCTCTAGTGTAGGGGCGCGCGAGTTCCGGCGCACGGCGGCACGTGCGGTGCCTCGAGTGGCGTCAGTCGGTGAGGTTGTCCGAGTTTGGCGCCCGCCGCGCCCGCCGCGCCCGCCGCCACTCAGGCGCAGCGGCGCTGGAGCTCGACGGCGCGCTGTTTGAACTGCATGCTGACCACGAACTGCTGAATCGACTCGACCGTGCGTTCGTCAATCGCGCCAAACTCGAGCCCCACCACGAGTGTACTGTCGGCAATGCTGTGCTTCTTGAAGCGCCACATGACCGGCAGGTCCAGTGTGCCCTCGCGGTCCGGCATCCTCAGTCGCAGGGTCACGGTGTCGTCGATGCCCGCTGAGGGCACCGGGTAGACCTGATCGGTGAACACGACCCGGCAACCGCGGGTCGAGAGGTCGATGACCCGGCCCACCAACGCGTCGGGCACCGCATTCGGGTCGACGGCGTGGCTGCGCGCGGCGGCCACCTGTGCCGGGGTGCACCCGAGCGACGCGGGAATGTCGGCGAGGCCGTCGAGGTCGACGCGAAAGGTCGCGCGGCGCTGGTAGTAGTGGATTGACTCGGGCAGTGCCACCTTCAGCGCGTGGGCCGCATCGAAGCGCACGAGGTCGATCACCGTCAGCCCGCCACAGTACACCTGCACGCCGTTGTCCGAACCCCGCAGCGAGAAGGGCTTGCCGCCGCGCACGAGGTCCATGGCGTGGCCGTTGTTGAAGGTGTCGATCAGGAACACACCGAGCTCGGTGTCGACGTGCAGCGACAAGGTGGGCGCTGTCAGTACGCCGTGGCCGATTTCGGCCGTCAGGTGGGCACGGCTGCGGGTGAGCGACGTGAGAATTTGCCGTATTTTCTGCTGAGACGTCTCTGTGAAGTCCTGCACGCCGTTTCCTGCTCGACAGTCCGTTACTACGGCTAGCGACACCGCACTGGTCTGTTTGAGGGTTTCGGGCGCGTGTCGGATTACACGCCGGTCAGGTTCCGATCGGTCCGGTTTTGAGCGCGGACCTGTGGGCTGGGGCGGCACCCGAATCGCCGGCACAGCATCGTTTGAGCGCACTCGATTGGGTGAAAAAGTTGAATGACAACGTCGCCGTACTCTGCCGGCGGGCCGGTGTCAGGTGGCGTTGTGGGGCAGGTGTGGGGCTGGCAACGCCGCTCAGGCGATGCGGCGCTGCACGAACTGCATCTTGACCACGAACTGCTGAATGCGGTCCTGCTGGGCGCGGTCGGGCTCGATGAACTCGAGGCCGACCTGCAACGTCTCGCGGCTGGCAGAGTGGTTGCTGAAGCGCCACTGCGCGGCGAACGTCATGGCGTCATCGTCCTCGCGCAAGCTCAACGTGACCTCAGCCGTTTCGTTGTCGTCGGGCGTCGGTACCGGCATGACCTGGCTGTAGAACACCAGGCCGACGCCACCACCCGAGAGGTCCACCACGTCACCGTCAAGCTCGGTGGGTGGCTCGGGCGCATCCGGGTCCTCGCTCACCATCGCCTGGCGCTGACCAGGCGTCAGTTTGAGGCTGGCGCTGAGCGTCATGATCCGTTCGACGTCCAGCCGGAAGAAATCCCGACGCTGCAGGTAGTGCATGCGTTCAGGCAGGTTGATCTCGAGGCCCGTGCTGCCGTCGACGGCGCATTCGCCCACCACGCTCAAACGGGGACAATAGAGTTGGACGCCGCCGTTCGAGCCGCGCAGCGCAAATTGCTGCTTGGCGGCTGCTGCACGCTGGGCGTTCGGGTCGGTAAACGGGTCGATCACGCAGGTCCCGTTCCTGGCATCCACGTCCAGGATGAGGGTGGCGGCCTGTACATCGTTTCGGCCGAATTCGGCGGTCAGCAGCGCGCGATTGCGCGCAAGCGACTTGAAGATCGAACCGATCTGCGAGGCGCTGGACACGTTGAATTCAGATGTCGTCATGGCGTCGTTGGTCGTGCTTCCGTTTCACCCTGTCATATCGGCAAGGTGGTCCAATCTGTAAAGCCGATATGTCACGTCGCCGCGAAAGTCTCCCCCAGCGTCGGTTGGACGAGTGGGTTGAATCGCAATCAGGCGTCGATTGCCCGGTTGGCTCCAGGCCCGGGGGCCGCCGGTCGCGGACGGCGCGGGGCTGACGGCCGGCCCGGCTTGACCTCGACCGCGTGGCTGGCGAGAATGCGGGCCGCTTCTCAAGGCCGAGCTGGCAACGCAATGTCACGCAAAATGCTCCACGACGGACGATGGCGCCCCTGATCTGACTCAGGCTCCCGCCTGCTTGCGCCCGTTTGTTGTCCGTTTGCGAGACCGTTTGCTATGCCTATGCTGTCCTCTGGCGCGTCCACACTGCGCCGTACCCTGACCCCCATCCGCCGTACCGTCCTGGCCGACATGGAAACCCCCTTGTCGACGTACCGCAAACTTGCGGATGGCCCGAACACCTATTTGCTCGAATCCGTCCAGGGCGGAGAGACCTGGGGCCGGTACTCGATCATCGGGCTGCCGTGTCGCGAAGTCGTGCGGGTCCACGGCCGCGAGGTGGAGCGCCTCGTCGACGGCGAGGTGGTGCAGCGCGAGACGGTTGCCGATCCGCTCGCGTGGGTTGCGGACCAACTCGATGCCGTCACCGTGGCCGACTGCCCGGACCTGCCGCGTTTCTTTGGTGGGTTTGTCGGCTATTTCGGCTATGACAGTGTCCGCTACATTGAGCGCAAGCTCGACACCTGGCACCAGGATGACCCACTCGGCACCCCCGACATCGCCCTGATGGTGTCCGATGCCGTGGTGGTCTTCGACAACCTGCGCGGCACGCTCAGCATCGTGTTGATGGTGGATGCGGACGACGCGAGCGCTGTCAGCGCCGCCGAGGGCCGGCTCGACGCGATCGAGGCGCAGATCCGCGCGCCGGCACCGCCGTTGCCGGCGCAGACGCCACGCGCCGTGGGCGAATCCGATTTCAGCTCGCAGTTCACCGAGGCGGGGTACCTCGAGGGCGTTGAGCGCTGCAAGGCCTACATCGAAGCGGGTGACTGCATGCAGGTGGTGCTCTCGCAGCGGATGACCGCGGACATCACCGCCTCGCCGCTCGACCTCTACCGCGCGTTGCGCATCCTCAACCCCTCGCCCTACCTCTACTTCCTCGATTTCGGTGACCACCAGGTGGTGGGCTCGTCGCCCGAGATCCTGGTGCGCGAGGAGGGTGGGCAGGTGTCCGTGCGGCCGCTCGCCGGGACGCGCAAGCGCGGTGCCACCGCCGAGGAAGACCGCGCGCTCGAAGTCGAACTGCTCGCCGACCCGAAGGAGATCGCCGAGCACCTGATGCTGATCGACCTCGGCCGCAACGACATCGGCCGCATTGCCGAGATCGGCAGCGTTGAAGTGTCTGACGAAATGACGGTCGAGCGCTACTCGCACGTGATGCACATCGTCTCGCACGTCACCGGCACCGCGCGCGCAGGCCTGACCCCGCTCGATGTGCTGCGTGCCACCTTTCCCGCGGGCACCTTGTCGGGTGCGCCGAAGGTGCGCGCGATGGAAATCCTCGACGAGATCGAGCCGGTCAAGCGCGGGGTCTACGGCGGCGCCGTCGGGTACATCGGCTGGGGCGGCAACATGGACATGGCGATTGCCATCCGTACCGCGGTCGTCAAGGACGGCACACTGACGCTGCTGGCGGGCGCGGGTGTGGTTTACGACAGCGTACCGGCGCTCGAGTGGGAAGAGACGCTCAACAAGGGGCGCGCGGTGTTCCGCGCGCTGGCGCTGGCGGAACGTGGACTCGACATGGGGGTGCAGTCATGAGCACGCTCGTCATCGACAACTACGACTCCTTCACCTACAACCTGGTGCAGTACATCGGCGAGCTCGGTGGCACGCCGGTCGTGCACCGCAACGACGAGATCGACCTCGACACCATCGCCGCACTCGCACCCGAGCGCATCCTGATTTCACCGGGGCCGTGCACGCCGAGCCAGGCCGGCATCTCAAAGGCCGTGGTGGAACGCTTTGGCGGCCAGGTGCCGATCCTCGGTGTGTGTCTTGGCCACCAGGCGATCGGCGAGGTTTTCGGTGCGACGGTGGCGCGCGCCGAGCGGATCATGCACGGCAAACTCTCGATGGTGCACCACCACGCCGTTGGCGTCTTCGCCGGCCTGCCCACGCCCTACGAGGCGACGCGGTATCATTCGCTGTCGATCGTGCAGGGCACCGTGCCCGACTGCCTCGAGGTGACCGCCTGGACCGAGCGCCCCGACGGCAGCGTCGAGGAGATCATGGGGGTCCGCCACCGGGAGCTCGCGATCGAGGGGGTGCAGTTTCACCCCGAATCGATCAAGACCGAGCACGGCCACGCGTTGCTCGACAACTTCCTGAAAACGGAGCAGACCGCATGAACATCCAAGAGGCGATCGGACACGTGCTGCAGGGCCGGGATCTCGACCGCGATGCCATGCAGGCGGTGATGCGCGAGCTCATGACTGGCGTGGCAAGCCCGGCACAGATTGGCGGTTTTCTCGTCGGGCTCCGGGCCAAGGGGGAAACGGTCACCGAGATTGCCGCGGCGGCCGAGGTCATGCGGTCGCTCGCGGACCGGGTCACTGTCGACGGCGACCCGGTGGACATCGTCGGCACGGGCGGTGACGTCGCAGGCACTTTCAACGTCTCGACCGCCAGCAGCATTGTCGCGGCGGCAGCTGGAGCCACCGTCGCCAAGCACGGCAACCGCTCGGTCAGCAGTCGCACCGGTGCCGCTGATCTCTTCGAACTTGCGGGTGTCAACATCGAGCTCGATGCTGCGCAGGTGGGGCAGTGCATCAGCGAGGCCGGGCTTGGCTTCATGTTCGCCCAGCGTCACCACAGCGCAATGAAACACGCGGCCGGCCCGCGACGCGAGATGGGTGTCCGCACCGTCTTCAACGTGCTTGGCCCGCTGACCAACCCGGCCTTTGCCAAGCGGCAGGTGGTGGGGGTGTTCTCGGCGGACCTGGTCGAGCCGATCGCTGAAGCGCTCGGGGAGCTCGGCAGCACCCATGCCATGGTCGTGCACGCGCTGGAGGGCATGGACGAGATCAGCGTGTCGGGCGACACGGCTGTGGCAGAATACAAGGACGGCAAGGTGGTGTCCTACACCCTGAGCCCGGGCGACATCGGCCTCGGTGTGCACGTGCTCGCGTCCGTGCAGGTCGCCGACACCGCAGCGAGCCTCGCCGCCATCCAGGCGGTGTTTGCCGGTGAAGCGGGTGGCCCACGCGACATGGTGCTCGCCAACGCGGGTGCGGGCTTGTACGTGGGCGGCCTCGCCGACAGCCACAGCGCCGGTGTCGAACGCGCGGCCGCGGCCGTCGACAGCGGTGCCGCCGCCGCCAAGCTGAGTGAACTCTCGGCCGTGACCCGACGCCTCGCCGGAGCCGCGCCGTGAGCCAGAACCGCGCGGACATCCTCGAGCGCATCCTCGCCGCCAAACACGTGGAGGTGGCCGAGCGAAAGGCGGCCATGTCCGACGCCGAGCTCGACGCCGCGATTGCGGCTGCAAGCCCGTGCCGCGGCTTCAAGGCCGCGCTCGAGGCCAAGGTCGACGTGGGCGAGGCCGGCGTGATCGCCGAGATCAAGAAGGCCTCCCCGAGCAAAGGGGTGATCCGCCCGGATTTCCACCCGGCGGAGATTGCCGCGAGCTACGCCACAGGCGGTGCAGCCTGTTTGTCCGTGCTGACCGACGAGGCGTTTTTTCAGGGGAGCACGCAATACCTGATCGACGCGAGCGCGGCGTGCACCCTGCCGGTAATCCGCAAGGATTTCATCGTCGACACCTGGCAGCTGCGCGAGGCACGTGCGATGGGCGCCGACTGTGTGCTGCTGATCGTGTCGGCGCTCGATGACCCGCAGCTCGGCACGTTGCACGCGAATGCCAAGGCGCTCGGCCTTGACGTGCTCGTCGAAGTGCACGACAGCGCGGAATTCGACCGCGCGCTTGCGATCGACGCGGACCTGATCGGGGTCAACAACCGCAACCTCCGCACCTTCGAGGTGTCGTTGCAGACTACCCTCGACCTGCTGCCCAAAGTCCCACCCGGCGGCATGCTCGTCACCGAGAGCGGCATTGCAACCCCGGACGATGTCAGCCTCATGCGCGGTCACGGCGTTCACACCTTCCTCGTCGGCGAAGCCTTCATGCGCGCCGACGACCCGGGCACCGAACTCGCGCGCCTGTTTGCCTGAGCCCTCCGCCGCCTGAATACCCCGTGTGAGCCGCCGCCTCGCGAAGTGAGTGTGGCCGCAAGCGTTGCTGGTCTCGCCACCGCATTCGCAGCATGTCGCTTCGCGACGATGCAGCTCCCACAAGTGCGGCGTGATTCCACAGCTTTGGGATGTCTCCTGCCTCTGTGGGAGCCGCCGCTTCGCGGAGCGAACGTCGGCGAATGCGGTCTCTCGGCCATCGGTCGCGCCAACCGGTACACTCGCCGGGGAATCCAGCGCAACCAACCGAGCACTGCATGAGCACGATCGAGGTCGTTGAAGTCCGCGATTTTCTGACGTACTTCCACTGGGGCCGACACCCGGACGACCCCATGCTGGACATGCGGCTGGGCGGTGGCTCTTTTGCGCTGCACCGGAACGGCAAGGCGGTGGTGATCGATTCCATGGCGCGGCCAGGACAAGGGCGATGGGTGCGTGAGTACCTCGAGCGCACCCACGGCATCAAAGCCTTTACGCTGGTCTGCTCGCACTGGCACGTCGACCACATCGTCGACAACGTGGCCTACGCCGACAGCGTGATCGTTAGTCATGCCCACACGCGAGACACCCTGTTGGCGAAGCTGGCCGAATTCGAGCGCGGCTACGGCGACTACGACCCGTTTACCGTCGTGCCGCCGAACCTCACGTTCACGGGCCGCCTCGACCTCTGGCTTGATGATATTGCGATCGAGTTGCACGAGGTGGCGATCCACGAGGCCGGGCACCTGGGGGTGTACCTGCCCGAGCACAAGATCCTCATCGCCAACGACCTGTTGGAAGACCCGCTCTGGTTTTTCGATTTCGATTTTGCCTCCGCCGAAACACAACGTTTGGAGCTCGACCGGCTGGCCAGCTGGGACATCGACTGCATCCTGCCGTGCCACGGGTCCATCGACACGGTGCGGCAAGGCGGCTATTCCAAACGGCTCATCGACGCGAATCGGTGGTACCTCGATGCCATGCTGGAGGCGGCTGAAACCGGTGACGTGATGGCCCTGTCCGCCACCGAGATTCTCAAGCCGGAGCTCGACGCCGGCGTGCTCACCTGGTGGCCACCGTACGACGAGGTGCACGCGTTCAATCAACAAGCGATAGTCAAAATGCAAGGACGGTCGTGACGCTGGCGTTGTGATCGACTCGCTCATCGCCGCATGTCGCGTTGCGATGATGCAGCTCCCACG
Source organism: Pseudomonadota bacterium (assembly GCA_039196715.1). NCBI lineage: Bacteria > Pseudomonadati > Pseudomonadota > Pseudomonadota bacterium. The sequence goes on along the minus strand of JBCCUP010000063.1, from coordinate 573 downwards.
GGTGCGGTGTTGTGCCAAAGCTTCGGGATGCCCCATGCCTTGTAGGAGCCGCCGCCTCACGAAGTGAGCGTCGGCGAATGCGGTGTGTCAGGCATCCGAATATTCGCCGCATGTCGCTTTGCGACGATGCAGCTCCCACGTGTGTGGTGTTGTGCCAAAGCTTCGGGATGCCCCATGCATTGTGGGAGCCGCCGCTTCGCGCAGCGAGCGTCGGCGAATGCGGTGTGTCGGTCGTCGAAAGATTCGCTGCATATCACGTTGCGACGATGCAGCTCCCACGGGTGCGGCGTTGTTCCAAAGCGTCGGGACGTCTCATGCCTTGTGGGAGCCGCCGCTTCGCGGAGCGAACGTCGGCGAATGCGATCTCTCTGTCACCACGGCATTCGCTGCACTTCGCGTTGCGATGATGCAGCTCCCACGGGTGTGGTGTTTCCTCATAGCCTCGGGATGCCCATGCCTTGTGGGAGCCGCCGCCTCGCGGAGTGAGCGTCGGCGAATGCGATCTCCCTGTCACCACTGCGTTCGCTGCATGTCGCTTTGCGATGATGCAGCTCCCACGAGCTCGGCGTTTCT
>JBCCUP010000062.1 GCA_039196715.1 Pseudomonadota bacterium | reverse complement strand
GTCGCCGGCGGTGGGAATCTTGTACGTGCTCGGCGCGTGCGTCTTCAGCTCGCCGTCGTCGGTCCACCAGAGCTCTTCGGTGGTCAGCCAGCCCATGCCCTGGATGAAACCGCCCTCGACCTGGCCGAGGTCGATCGCCGGGTTCAGCGATGTCCCCGCATCGTGCAGGATGTCGACCCGGTCGACGCGGTACTCGCCGGTCAGCGTGTCGATGCTGACTTCGGAAACGGCAGCGCCGTAGGCGAAGTAGTAGAACGGGCGGCCGGTCAGCGACGCCGGGTCGTAGTGGATTTTCGGGGTCGCGTAGAAACCGGTGGCGCTGAGCGAGACGCGGGCGAGGTAGGCGGCCTTGACCAGCTCGTCGAACGGCAGCTGGTGTTCGCCCGCGCGCACGGCACCGTCGGCGAATTCGATGTCGGCTGCCGCGCAGCCAAAGCGGTCGGCGGCGACGTCGGCAAGGCGCGCGCGCACGGTGTGGGCCGCGTTTTGTGCGGCCATGCCGTTGAGGTCGGAACCGCTGCTCGCCGCGGTGGCCGAGGTGTTGGGCACCTTGTCGGTGCGGGTGCTCGACACACGCACGCGGTCAAGTGGAATGCCGAACACGTCCGCCACGACCTGCGCCACCTTGATATACAAGCCCTGACCCATTTCGGTGCCGCCGTGGTTGAGCAGCACGCTGCCGTCGCTGTAGAGCTGCAGCAGCGCACCCGCCTGGTTCAGGTGGGTGGTGGTGAAGCTGATGCCGAACTTGACCGGCGTCAGCGCGATGCCACGTTTGACCCCGGTAGACTCTGCGTTGAACGCGTTGATCTCGGCGTGGCGGGCGCGGTAGTTGGCACGCTCGGCGAGTTCGTCGACGATCCGGTCGGCGACGAAGTCCTCGACCACCATGCCGTAGGGTGTTTCAAGGGCGCCGGCGCGGTAGAAATTGCGTTGCCGCACAGCGAGCGGGTCCAGGCCGCGGTCGGCCGCCACGGCTGCGATGATCTGTTCGATACCGAGCATCCCCTGCGGCCCGCCGAAACCGCGGAACGCGGTGTTGCTGACGGTGTGGGTGAAGCATCGGTAGCTCCGCACGCGCACCGCGGGAATGAAATAGCAGTTGTCAGTGTGGAAGAGTGCGCGGTCGGCGATGGCGCCCGAGAGGTCCGCTGACATGCCGCAACGCACCGCGTGTTCGACGTCGAGCGCACGCAGCACGCCGTCGTTGTCAAAACCGACGTGGTAGCGCACACGGAAGTCGTGGCGTTTGCCGGTCATGCGCATGTCGTCGTCGCGGTCGAGGCACACCTTGGCGGCACGGCCGGTGACCCAGGTTGCGAGCGCGGCGATGCTCGCGAACAGCGCCGGTTGCGACTCCTTGCCGCCGAAACCGCCGCCCATCCGACGCACCTCGCACACCACGTCGTGGTCGCTGAGCCCGAGCACCTTGGCCACGGTGTGTTGCACCTCGCTCGGGTGCTGGGTCGAGCTGTGGACGTGCACGGTGCCAGCTTCGCCCGGCAGCGTCAGGCAGACCTGGCCCTCGAGGTAGAAGTGGTCCTGCCCGCCAATACGCAACTCGCCCTCGAGGCGATGCGGCGCGGTCGCGAGTGCGGTGTCGACCGCGCCGCGCTCGAGTGTGCGCGGCTCGAGCACGTAGCGCTCGGCCGCCATCGCGGCATCGACCGTGGTGATCGCCTCGTGCACGGTCCAGTCGGCCTCGTGCAGTGCGGCGGCCGCACGGGCCTCGGCCAGCGATTCCGCCGCCACCGCGAACACCGATTGCCCGGCGTACAGCGCCGTGCGTTCGACGAACACCGGGTCGTCGCCCATCACCGGGCTGCAGTCGTTGACGCCGGGGATGTCATGCGCGCTGAGCACGGCCACCACGCCTGGCGCACGTCGCACCGCGTCGAGGTGCAGTGCGTTCAGTGTGGCGTGCGCGTGCGGGCTCTGGGCGATAAAGAGGTGCAGCGTGCCGGGCGGCTCAGGCAGGTCGTCGATGTAGCGCGCGGCACCGCTGACGTGCAGGGCGGCGCTGTCGTGCGCGACGCTGTTGTGGACGCTCTGACTCATACCGAATCCGCCGCAGGCCAGAGGTCCACCACGTTGCCTGTGGCGACCTCGCGCACGAATTTGATCAGGAGGTTGCGCGCGACGCGTTCGCGGTAGGCGCGGCTCGCGCGCCAGTCGCCGAGCGGGGAGAAATCCGCGGAGAGGGCGTCGAGCGCACCCTCGTGCAACGCGGTCTCGGTGAACGGTGCGCCGAGCAGCGCACTCTCCGCCTGGCGTGCGCGCTTGGGTATGCCTGCGAGTCCACCGTAGGCGAGGCGAATGTCGACCACCACGCCGTGGGCGTTGCACACGACGTAGCCGGCAAAGCTCACGGCCGAAATGTCCTGCTCGAAGCGCTTGGAAATCTTGTGGCTGCTGAAGTGTGCGTCGCGGCCGAGCGGCGGCACCTGCACGGCGCGCACAAACTCGCCGGGCGCGATCGCCTGTTTGCCGTAATCGATAAAGAATTCGTCGAGCGCGAGCTCGCGTGTACCCTCGGTGCTCTGCAGCACCACGCTTGCACCGAGCGCCAGCAGCGCCGGTGGCATGTCGCCGATGGGGGAGCCGTTGGCGATGTTCCCGACCACGGTGCCGGTGTTGCGAATCTGGGTCGAGCCGATGCGGCGCACCAGGGTGCCGAGCCGTGGGTGGTGGTCAGCCAGCGCGGGCAGGGCATCTCGGTAGCTGCAGGCGGCGCCGATCTCCAGCCAGCCGGCGTTGCGGCTGACGCCGCCGAGCTCGGCGAGCCGCGCGGTCGAGACCACGGTCTCCAGGGTGCGCTGCTGTTTCGTGACCCACAAGCCGACGTCGGTGCCACCGGCGAGCACCGTGGCTGACGGGTGCTCGGCCAGCACCTCGGCGAGCCGCTCGGGCACCGCGGGCGCGAAGAAGGCGCCGCTTTTGGCGGTGTAGCCGATGTGGTCGTCGCGGTCGAAACCGGGCAGGGTGTCCACCAGGTGTTTGTGCTGCGGCTCGAACATGGCGCGCGCGAACTCGCGGTCGACGACGTCGTCGGCGGCGAGAATGGGCCCGTAGCCGGTGCAGCGGCAGAGGTTGCCCGCCAGGGTGTCCACCGCGGGGCTCTCGTCGCCGTTCTGCGAGCGGGCAAACAGTGACATCACAATTCCCGGTGTGCAGAAACCGCATTGCGAGGCGTGCTGCTCAACGAGCGTCTGTTGTACCGGGTGGAGCGAGCCGAACTGACTCAGGTGTTCAACCGTGATCACCGCCCGGGCGTCCAGCGTGGCGATGAACACGATGCAGGCGTTGACCGCGCGGTAGTGCACCGCACCGTCGCGCCAGCTCGCGAGCACGACGGTACAAGCGCCGCAATCCCCTTCGGCGCAGCCTTCCTTGGTGCCGGTGAGTGCGCGGCGTTGGCGCAACCAGTTCAGCAAGGTCAGGGTCGGTGGCGGCGCTGTCAGGCTGACCGCCTCGCCGTTCAACAGGAAGTGGACCGTGTCGCGGTCGGTGCGGGCCACGGCCTCAACTGCCTCGGTAGGTGCTGTAGCTCCATGGCGAGACCAGCAGCGGTACGTGGTAGTGGGCGTTGGGGTCGGCGATGCCGAAGCGCAGAACGACCTCGTCGACAAACGGCGGGTCGGGCATCGACGTCCCCCGCGCAGCGAAATAGGCACCGGCAGCGAAGCAGAGTTCGTAGATGCCGGCTGCGGCTTCATCGGCGGTGAGCAGCGGCGCGTCAACACGGCCATCGGCGTTCGTGACGGCGCTACACACCGCGCTGCGTGCGGTGTCGGTGATGCGAAAAAGTGTCAGTTGCACGCCGGCGGCAGGTACGCCGTTCGCGGTGTCGAGAACGTGTGTCGTAAGTCCTGCCATAATCACGTGATTCCACAGGCGGCGGTTCAAACGGGCCCTGTCGTGCTGGCCGTCGCGCGGCGGTAACCGAGGCGCGGTGCAGGCAGTGTATACAATCGCCCGAACCCGCACCACGGCGTCACCGCGCCGCACACCCACGCTTTTTGCCCTGGATGAATCCCAGTATGGCTGATGAACTCGACAAAGACGCGCTCCACTACCACGAGTTTCCCGCGCCGGGAAAACTCGAGATCCGGCCGACCAAACGCATGGTCAGCCAGCGCGATCTGGCGCTCGCCTACTCGCCGGGTGTGGCGGCAGCGTGCACAGCCATCGAAGGGGATCCGGCGCTCGCCGCCCGCTATACCTCGCGCGGAAACCTCGTTGCGGTGATCAGCAACGGCACTGCCGTACTCGGACTCGGGTCGATCGGGCCGCTCGCGAGCAAGCCGGTCATGGAGGGCAAGGCGGTGCTCTTCAAGAAGTTCGCGGGTGTTGATTGTTTCGACATCGAGGTCGACACCACCGACGTCGACGCGTTCTGCGACGCCGTCGCGGTGTTGGAACCCACCTTCGGCGGTATCAACCTCGAGGACATCCGCGCGCCAGCGTGTTTCGAGATCGAGAAGCGCCTGCGTGCGCGCATGAACATCCCGGTGTTCCACGACGACCAACACGGCACCGCCATCGTGGTCGCCGCCGCGGTGCGCAACGCCTTGCGCATCGCCGGCAAGGCACTCGCGGACTGCAAGCTGGTGGCGAGCGGCGCGGGGGCTGCGTCGATTGCCTGTCTGGAGCTGTTGGTCAGCATGGGCTTGCCACGCGAGAACATCATCGTCTGCGACACCGCTGGCGTTGTGCACGTCGGCCGCAACGAGAAGATGGACGAGTACAAGGGCGCGTTCGCCACCACCGCCAAGGGCCGCACCCTGAGCGAGGTCATCGGCGGGGCTGACATCTTCCTCGGCCTCTCGGCGCCCGGGGTCATGACCACCGAGGATGTCGCGGCGATGGCCGACAAACCGTTGATCATGGCGCTCGCCAACCCCGAGCCCGAGATCCGGCCCGAAGTGATCCAGTCGGTGCGCGACGACGCGTTCATCGCGACCGGGCGGTCGGACTACCCCAATCAGGTCAACAACGTGCTCTGCTTCCCGTTCATGTTCCGCGGTGCGTTGGACGTCGGTGCGACCGCCATCAACGAGGAGATGAAGATCGCGGCGGCCGAGGCGATCTCGGACATCGCGATGCGCGAGTCCTCCGACGTGGTGTCGGCGGCCTACGGCGGCTCGGTGTTCGAGTTCGGCCGCGAGTACCTCATTCCCAAACCCTTCGACCCGAGGCTGATGACCGAAATCCCGGTGCGCGTGGCTGAAGCCGCGATGCGCTCGGGCGTGGCCACACGGCCGATCGAGGACGTGAGTCAGTACCGCCGGCAGCTCACGTCCTTCGTGTACAAGAGCGGCAACGTGATGCGACCGTTGTTCGAGCGCGCGCGCACCTCACCGCGCAGTGTGGTCTTCGCCGAGGGCGAGTCCCGGCGCGTGCTGACCGCGGTGCAGGAACTGCTGGACGAAAACCTCTGCAAACCGATCCTGGTCGGGCGGCGGGCCGCGATCCAGGACAAGATCACCAAACTCGGCCTGCGCTACCGCATCGACGACGATGTGCGCGTGGTCGAGCCGGGCAACAACCCGGACGAGGCGCGGCTGGCAACGGCCTACCACGAACGCATGCGCCGTCGCGGTGCGCCGCCGGACTACGCCGGCAACACGGTGCGCACCACGCCAACCGTGATCGCTGCCTTGATGGTGGAACTCGGTGATGCCGACGCGATGGTCTGTGGCATCCAGGGCGGCTACATCCGCCAGGTCCGGCACCTGCGTGCGTTGATCGGGCTCGCGCCCGACGCCTCCGATTTCTCCGCGGTGACACTCCTGATTCTGAGCCGGGGCACCTACTTCCTGACCGACACCCACATCTCGGAGGAGCCGCCCGCGGACCACATAGCCGAGACCGCGGCGATGGGCGCCAAGGTGGTGCAGCGCTTCGGCATGCAGCCACGCATTGCGCTGGTGTCGCATTCGAATTTTGGCACGCGCGACAACCCGGCGGCGGTGAAGATGCGCGAGGCGCGTGCCCTCATCGCCGAGCGGCATCCGGAGCTCGAGGTCGACGGCGAGATGCACGCTGACACGGCGCTGATCGAGGAGCACCGTGACCGCATCTTCCCCGGCAGCGGCTACCGTGGCGAGGCCAACCTGTTGGTCTTCCCCAACCTCGACGCGGCGAACATCACCTACAACACGGTCAAGGTGTTGGCGGACGCGATGCCGGTCGGCCCGATGCTGACGGGCGTCGCCAAACCCGCGCACGTGCTGACCGATGCGGCGTCGGTGCGGACGATCGTCAACGTGACGGCGATTGCCGTGACCGAAGCCCAGGAACAGGGCCGGGGCGGCTAGCGCGGTATCACCGGGCCTGTAACGCAAGCCCGGCCTAGGCTGGATTGTATACAATTCAAGGTGGGCACACTATCATGATCGTGTGTCCGTCCGACGAGTCCGTGTCCCCATGCCCGAGCCTCCCGTCGCAGTTCTGGCCGATCAGGCGCTGTACGAGCACCTGGTCGACGCGATCCTGGCGCGTCAGCTGTTGCCGGGCGAGCGCCTGTCCGAGGCCTCGCTCGTGCTGGCCTTCGGCGTCAGCCGCACCACCGTGCGCAAGGTCCTGCACCGCCTCGAGGCCGAGGACGTGCTGGACATCCGACCCAACTGCGGTGCCTCGGTGGCCAGCACGCCGCCGACGGTTGCGCTCGAGTACCTTGCCGCGCGGCGCGTGCTCGAAGGCGAGCTTGCCGAGCGTGCCAGCACGCGCGCGGGCGCAGCGGACATCCGCCGGTTGCGGGCGATTCACGCGCGTGAGCGCCGCGCACTGTCCTCTGGCGAACGGGGGTCGGCGCTGCGGTACGCAACGGACTTGCATTTTGCCATCGCTCAGTGTGCTGGCAACGCGCCACTTGCTGAAGCCGCGCGCCGCGTGATCTGTCGCAACCAGCTTATTGTTGCGCAGTACGCCGCGGATGCGCCCGACGCAGGCTGTGCCTGCGCGGACCACGCGGCCGTGATTGATGCGATTGCCGGCGGTGATCCGGTGGTCGCGCGCACGACGATGGTGGACCACCTCGACGGCCTTGCCCGGCAGCTTGTGCTGTCGCTGAACGACTCGGAGGTGCCTGCATGACGCGCGCGCAGTTTGAGGCGGCTTTCGGGTCGGTCTACGAACACTCGCCCTGGGTGGCCGAGCGCGCTTTCGAGCACGTTGCCCAACCGGTGACACTCGGCGACGTGCAAGCCCGCCTTGCGCAGGTGGTCGATGCCGCTGGCGAGGCCGCGCAGCTCGCGCTGCTGCGTGCGCACCCGGACCTCGCGGGCCGGGCAGCGATTGCCGGTGAACTCACCGACGACAGCCGTGCCGAGCAGGCCGGTTCGGGGCTCGACAGTCTGAGCGCGGCGGAGTTCGAGACTTTCGCCCGGCTGAACGACGCCTACACGACGAAATTCGGCTTCCCCTTCATCATGGCGGTGAAGGGCGCAACCAAACACCAGATTCTCGCGGGTTTCGAGGCGCGCCTGCCGAACGCACGCGACACCGAATTTGCCACCGCGCTTGCGCAGGTGCACCGCATCGCCGGCTTCCGCCTGGCGGCCTGGTTCGAGGAGAACAGCGCATGACACTCGACCCGCACGTGGTGGAATGGCTCAGCCTCACAACCCGCTGGATCCATTTCATTGTCGGCGTCGCCTGGATTGGCGCGTCGTTCTATTTCAACTGGCTCGAGGGGCACCTCGAGCGCGACGGCGACAAACCCCCCGGCGTCGCCGGCGACATCTGGAGCGTGCACGGGGGCGGCTTCTACCACGCGATGAAGTACGAGGTCGCGCCGCCGAAACTGCCCGAGACCCTGCACTGGTTCAAGTGGGAGGCCTACGCCACCTGGCTGAGCGGGGTCACCTTGTTGATCTTCGTCTACTACCTCAACCCCGTGGCCAACATGGTCGACCCGTCGGTCATGCCGCTCTCGGGCGCGGTGGCGGTTGGAATCGGTGTGGCGACGCTGGTGCTCGGCTGGGTGGTGTATGACGCCTTGTGCAAGTCCGCCCTCGGGCAACGTCCGGCGTGGCTCGCCGCTGTCGGCTTCGTGTTGGTGGTGCTCTGCACGGCCGTGTTGACGCAGTTGCTCAGTGGTCGTGCCGCCTTTCTGCACGTCGGCGCAATGCTTGGCACCATCATGGTCGCAAACGTCGCGCACGTGATCATCCCGAACCAGCGCAAGCTGGTCGACGCGCTGGCCTCCGGTGGTTCGCTCGACCCGGAACTCGGCAAACAGGGGTTGCTGCGGTCCCGGCACAACAACTACATCACGTTGCCGGTGCTGTTCCTCATGATCAGCAACCACTATCCGAGCACCTATTCGCACCCGCACAGCTGGCTGATCATGGCCGCGCTGGTGCTGATCGGTGTCGGGGTGCGGCATTACTTCAACTTGCGCCACAAGGGCAAGCACGGGCACTGGATGTTGGTGGTGGCGGCTGCGGGCATGGCCTGTGTTGCCTGGTTCAGCATGCCGGTCCGCGTGGATATCGACAACAGCCGTGCGGTGGCCGACGACGTGGCCTTCAGCATCGTGCAGACCCACTGCGTGAGCTGCCATGCGACCCAGCCGACGGACACCGTGTTCACGGTTGCGCCGGGCGGTTTCGTGCTCGACTCGCTCGACGATATGCGCCGGCAGGCGGCGAAAATACAAGCTCGATCAGTCGACAATAACAGCATGCCACTCGGCAACACCACCGGCATGACCGACGAAGAGCGCCGGACACTCGGGGCCTGGATCGCGGGTCTGGAGGGCGCGCGGTGAGACTGACAATGATCGATGTCCTGCGCTCGCAGGGCCCAAACACACGCACCTATGGCAGGGGAGATCGGCACAGTGATTGACGCAAGCTACCCGCGCGACATGGTCGGCTACGGCCGTCGGCCGCCCGACCCCGCCTGGCCCGGCGGTGCCAAGCTCGCGCTCAACCTGGTGCTGAACTACGAGGAGGGCGGCGAGGCCTCGGTGCTGCACGGCGACGCAGGGTCGGAGAAACTCCTGTCCGAAATCGTCGGCGCCGAGTCGTTTGCCGGCATGCGCCACCTCAACATGGAATCGCTTTACGAATACGGTTCGCGTGCTGGCTTCTGGCGCTTGCACCGTTTGCTGACCGAGCGGGACATCCCGGTCACGGTGTTCGGCGTCACCATGGCCATGGCGCGCAACCCCGAGGCGGTCGCCGCCATGCGCGAGGCCGACTGGGAAATCGCCAGCCACGGGTTGCGGTGGCTGGATTACCAGCACATCCCGGAGGCCACCGAACGGGCGCACCTCGCCGAAGCCATTCGGCTGCACACCGAACTCACCGGCGAGCGGCCGCACGGGTTCTACCTCGGCAAAGCGAGCCCGAACACCCACCGGCTCGTGGCCGAGGAGGGCGGCTTTCGTTACCACGCCGACAGCTACGCGGACGACCTGCCGTACTGGGAAACCCGGCACGGCCACGCCCAGCTGATCGTGCCCTACACGCTGGACGTCAACGACATGCGCTTTGCCACCGCCCAGGGCTTCAACACCGGCGAGCATTTTTTGAGTTACCTGCGCGACAGCGTCGACCAGCTGCTCGCCGAGGGCGACACCCACCCCAGCATGCTCTCGGTCGGCTTGCACTGTCGGCTGGTGGGCCGGCCAGGGCGGGCTGCTGCGTTCGCGCGATTCCTCGACGAAGTGCAAGCGCGTGAGGGCGTCTGGTTGACCACGCGGCTCGCCATCGCCGACCACTGGCGTGCGCGCTTTCCCGCGCCGGAGGTGGCCTGATGTCGGCGCCAGGCGGTCTGCCGGGTCAGCGCGAACTGATGACCGGACGCGCCTGCTTCACCACGGCGTACGCCGTGATTCCGCGCGGTGTGATGCGCGACATCGTCACCAGCGCCTTGCCGCATTGGCAGGGCGCGCGCTTCTGGGTGCTGGCGCGCCCGCTGAGTGGCTTCGCCGAGACCTTCAGTCAGTACCTCGCCGAGGTCTCACCGGGGGGCGGCAGTGCCCGACCGGAAACCGACGACACGGCCCAGACGGTGTTGTACGTCAGCGACGGCGCGCTGGCGCTGAGCCTCGACGGTGAACACCATGCGCTCCGACCCGGCAGCTACGCGTTCATCCCGGCCGGCGCCGCCTGGCAGATTGCCAACACCGGATCCGAGGTGGCGCGCTTCCACTGGATCCGCAAACGCGCGACACCCGTCGACGGCATCGCGCCGCCGCCGCGCTTCGTTGTGCACGAGGCCGACGCGACGACCGTGGCGATGCCCGACACCGATGGCGTCTGGTCGACCACGCGCTTTGTCGACCCCGACGACCTGCGCTACGACTTTCACGTCAACATCGTGAATTTCGAGCCGGGCGGGACCATACCTTTCGAGGAAACGCACGTGATGGAGCACGGCCTGTTCGTGCTCGAGGGCAAGGCCGTCTACAAACTCAACACCGATTGGCACGAAGTCGAGGCGGGTGACTTTCTCTGGTTGCGCGCCTTCTGCCCGCAGGCCTGCTACGCGGCGGGGCCGGGGCGCTTTCGCTACCTGCTGTACAAGGACGTCAACCGCCACATGCCGCTCGGTGGGTCGCTGCGATGACGGCGCGGGTGCTGCGACCAGAGCCACTCAGCGCCAAGGCCTTCGCCCCCTTCGGCGAGGTGGTTTCGCTCGAAGGTGCCGAGCAGATCCCGATCAACTACGGACTGACCACCCGCTTCAACGACCTCGCGCAGGTGGACGTGTCGGCCGAGGGCGGTCGCCCCGCGGTCAACGTGTTTCGCTCGAGGCCCGTTGCCCTGCCGCACCGCGTCCGCGTGCTCGAGCGGCACCCGCTCGGCAGTCAGTTGTTCTACCCGTTGTCGCCCGCGCGCTTTCTGGCGCTGGTGTCGCCGGGTGAGGCGCCACCGTGCGCGGACAGCCTGGTGCTGTTCCTCAGCGACGGGCGGCAGGGTGTGAATTTTCACCGCAACACCTGGCACCACTACCACATGGTGTTGGACCGTGAAGCCGATTTCCTCGTGGTGGATCGCCTCGGTGAGGGCAACAACCTCGACGAGCACCCGATCGACGGTGACGTGACCGTGGTGGCGGACGACACATGAAACCCCAACGCAGCACTGTTTGGCACCAGATCCGGTGTCAGCAGGGCGACAGGAGAGAGAACCGTGACTGACCAGTGGGCCGTGTACGCGCTCAAATACGCCGAACGCAACAGCCGGGTGCGTGGCGACAGCTTCGTGTTCGACGACCACCCATCGGCGCCGCACGGCATGGACTACTTCGTCTGGTTGCTGGACAACGGCGAGCGGCGCATCCTGGTGGACACCGGCTACGACGCAGCCGAGGGCGCCCGGCGCGACCGGCCGATCCTGCAGGACCCGACCGAGGTGCTGCGCGATTTCGGTGTGCCGCCCGATTCACTCGACACGGTGATCGTCACGCACTTGCATTACGACCACGCGGGCGGTCTCGACCGCTATCCTGCGGCGCGCTTTCACGTGCAAGCCGGGGAGATGCGCTTCGCGACTGGCCCCTGCATGTGTCACGACACCTTGCGCATGCCGTTCACCGCAGACCACGTGTGCGAACTGGTGCGCCACCTGTACGACGGCCGCGTGGTCTTTCACGAGGGCAGTGGCACGGTTGCGCCGGGTGTGACCGTGCACCGCGTGGGCGGGCACTCACGCGGCCTGCAGGTGGTCCAGGTGCAGACCGCGCTCGGGCCCTTGTGTCTGGCTTCTGACGCGTCACACTACTACGAGAATTTCCTCGCGCGCAAACCCTTTCCGATTGTCGTCGACGTCGAGGACATGCTCGCGGGTTACGACACGATTCAGGGGCTTGGCGGACACAGCGAACGCGTGATCCCCGGGCACGACCCGCTGGTCCGCCGCTACTACCCACAGGAAGGGCACTTGCCGGTCTGGCGCCTCGACGGGCACCGGGTCGCCTGAGCGTCGCTACTCGGCGCCGAGTGGCGTTCAGGCGACCAGCAGGCGCCAGGCGAAGAACACGGCCATGCCACCGAGGATGACCACCACCAGCGGTGCGCGCCCCGCCGCAAGGGCCACCGCCACCACCCCGGCTGCGAGGTGGGGGCTGCTGGGACTGAGGGCGAGCACGCCGCCCGGTTGCAGCACCATCGGCACGGTGATCGCGCTGAGTACCGCGACTGGCACGAACTGCAGCGCGCGCAGCGCGGCCGGTGGCAGTCGGATGCGGTCGCCGAACGCGAGCAGCACGTAGCGGACGCTGAAGGTCACGGCCAGCATGCCGAGCACCAGCACGAGCAGCTCGGCTGCGGTCACGGCGTTGACGCCGGACGGCGCTCGCGCGCCGATTCGAGGGCGTACCCCACGGCGATGCCGCAGACCGCGCCGAGAAACAAGCCGAGCTGGTGTGGCAGGGCATGGCCGAGCACGCCGACGGCGCCGGCGACCACCGCAGCGGCCAGCATCGGTGCGCTGCGCAGCAGCGGCACGACAATGCCGATGAACGTCACGGCCATGGCGATCTCGAGGCCGAGCTCACCGACGTCGGACAGCTGTGTGCCGGCGATCGCGCCGAGCACCGTGCAAAGCTGCCAGTTCAGGTACATCGCGAACGACGCGCCGAGTTGAAACCACCGGCCGCGCGGGTCGTGTGGGCAGGCGCGGAAGCGGTTGATCGTGATCGCGTAGCTCTCGTCGGTCAGTGTGAACGCGAGCGGGGCCAGCCAGCGTTGCGGTAAGTGGCCGATGAACGGCAACAGTGAGGCCGCGTAGAGCGCGTGACGCAGGTTGACGATGAAGGTGGTCAGGATGATCATCCCGATTGCTGCGCCCTGCGCGATAAGGCCGACCGCGATGAACTGGGCGGATCCGGCAAACACCAACAGGCTGATGGCCATCGTGCCCCAGAGTGGCAAACCCGCTGCGCTGGCGAGGGCGCCGAACAGCAGCCCGAAGGGCACGGCGCCGACCAGCATCGGCACCATGCTGCGGGCGCCTGCCCACAGGGCGGCACGGTCGGTGGGGAAGGGGTCGAGGTGTGACATCGCGGCGAACGGTACGTGAATGCCGGGGGGCGGGCAAGGCCGTTTTGTACATGCGTGGCACGGGCACGGACGCTGGCACTTTCTGAGATAATTTCGGTTTCCTTTGCCGAGATGCCGCGCGTGCCCCAGCCCTTTTTGGTGATTGCAGCACCCGCGGTGTTCGTGCTGCTCTGGAGTACGGGCTTTGTCGGTGCCCGGGCGTCGATGCCGCACGCCGATGCGATGGTGTTCCTCGGCTTCCGCTTCGCCCTGAGCGCGGTGCTGCTGGCCGGGGTGCACAGCGTGTTGCGGCACCGGTGGCCGCGCCAATGGGCCTTCTACGGTCACCAGTTCGTGGTCGGTTGCCTGCTGCACGTGATGTACCTCGGCGGCGTGTTCAGCGCGATCGCGCTCGGCATGCCCGCGGGGCTCTCGTCGTTGATTGTCGGCTTGCAGCCGTTGTTGACGGTGGTGCTCGCGATCTGGTGGCTGCGCGAACAGGTCAGCGGGCGCCAGTGGCTCGGTGTGTGCCTCGGGTTCGTCGGCCTGGTGACCGTGCTCTCGGACAACGACCTCGCCGGGGGCTGGACACCCGCGGCTGCGGACGCGCCGTTCGCTATTGCGCTGTGTGTGGTGGCGCTGGTCGGCATTTCGGTGGCAACGATCTACCAGAAACGCCATTGCGCGGGTGCGCCGCTCGTGAGTGGTGCGTGCGTGCAATACGCTGCGGCGGCTGCAGTGTCGCTGGGAATCGCCGTGCTGACCGACCAGACCCGCCTGGTGTTTCACCCGCAGTTGGTCGTCGCCTTGCTGTGGCTGGTGCTGATGCTCTCGGTGGTCGCGGTGATCCTGCTGAACTGGTTGATCCAACGCGGGGCGGCGTCGTCCGTGGCGAGCCTCTTCTACCTGGTTCCACCGCTCTCGGCACTCGAGGCCTGGTGGCTGTTCGACGAAACCATGGGGCTGCAGGGCATTCTCGGCATGGCCGTGGTCGCCGGTGCCGTGTTGCTGGTCATGACCGGCCAGCGGCAGCCCCGGTGCTGATTGACGGGGTGGATGCTGCCTGTGCCGCTCAGGCGTTGAAGTACGCAGCGATCACGTCGCCGGCCTGTTCAACGCCGCCGTCGTCGACGTCGCGGTGCAACACCAGGCGTGCGCTGTTGGCATTGACACTGATGACCACGCCGTGCTCGCGGCAATGTGACTGCAGTGCCGGCCCGAGACCGTTGTCGAAATCCAGCCACACCATGTTGGTGTGTTGCCAGGTGTCGCGCACGGTCGCGCCGGGTAACTGGCTCAGGCGCTGATGCAGGTGCGCTGCGCGGCGGTGGTCGTCGCGCATCCAGCCGGGGCCGTCGCGCAACGCGATGCGTGCGGCCGCCGCGAGCACGCCGGCCTGGCGCATGCCGCCGCCAAGCATCTTGCGCCAGCGGCGGGCGCGGTGAATCAGGTCGTCGCTGCCGCACAGCACCGAGCCGACGGGTGCGCCCAGGCCCTTGCTGAGGCAGATCGACACACTGTCGAAGGGCGCGCAGACGTTGGCGAGTGCGGTGTCGAGTGCCACGGCTGCATTGCAGGCGCGCGCGCCGTCGAGGTGCAACACCAGGCCGCGGCGGTCGACCAGTTCACGTGCAGCCTGCAGGTAGTCCAGCGGCACCACGCGGCCGTGCTGGGTGTTCTCCAGCGCCAGCAGGCGGGTTCGCGCAAAGTGCGGGTCGTCCACCTTGATCGCGGCCTCGACCGCGGCCAGCGGCAGGCGGCCCTCGGCGTCGAAGTCGAGCGGCTGCGGCTGAATGCTGCCCAGCACGGCAGCGCCGCCAGCTTCGTACTTGTAGGTGTGTGCGTCCTGGCCAACGATGTACTCGTCGCCGCGCTCGCAGTGGCTCATGAGCGCGAGCAGGTTGGTCTGGGTGCCGCTGGCGGCAAACAGCGCTGCCGCTTTGCCGGTCACCGCAGCGGCCTCCGACTCGAGCGCGATCACGCTCGGGTCTTCGCCGTAGACGTCGTCGCCCACCGGGGCATCGGCCATTGCGGCGCGCATCGCCGCACAGGGCTGGGTCACGGTGTCGCTGCGCAGGTCGATCATGCGGCAGGCTCCTGCAGCGTCGCCGGCCTGCCGGTCGCTGTGCTGGTGATGTGGCTGCCGAAGAACACGCGTTCCCCGTCCTTTTCGACCACGTTGTCCTCGCGCTCGGAGTCGATGTCGACCACGTGGCTGCCCGCCGCGCGGGCGAGGGTGCGCGCTTGCGCTTCGGTCTCGGCCTGGCACCAGGCTGCGGCGGCCTCGAGGTCGTCGAAGTCCCGTTGGCCCGACGGTGCATGGGCACGCACGTGGCTGCGGTCGAGGGCGCTGATGGTGGCGCTCGCCCGTTGACGGACAACACCGACCACCGCGCCCACGGCGTTGGCGACGTGCGCGTGTTCGGGCACGATCACGTCGGTGTGCAAACGCGTGCCAACAGCCGGGTAGTAGTTGACCACCGGAGCGCCGAGCGCGACCACCGGGTCGTGCAGTTTCGGTGCGAAGCTCAGGCTTGCGTCGGTCGGCGGCGTGAGGCTGAGGTCGATCAGCGTCTGCTGCGCGAGCGGTACCTTGCCGTCCTGTCCGGGCTGGCCGGGCGAGAGCGTGTCGCCGAGCGCGGTGTGTATCAGGCAGTTTGCGGTGAGCGTCGCGACGGCGTCGCGCACATGTTCGCAAAGGGCTTGCACGCTGTCCCAGCGGGGCCCGAGGTTGCCCTCGGCGTAGCGGCGCACGGCGTTGGCCGCGAGCTCGGCCGCCTCGCTGTCCCAGGCGGTGTGCAGGCCGAGCACATGACAGGCGTCGCTCGGGGTGAAGCCCGATTTGATCACGAGGCCCAGGGCTTCGAGTCGCGCCAGGGTGTGGTCGAGGGTCTGGTCTTCAAACACGTCGCTGAGCGCGACCGGCCCGTCGCCGAGTCGGTCCCAGACCGCACGCTGTTTTGGCGACAGGCGCATGCCCTCGGGCAGGGCGCGCTTGCGCAGCACGAACTGCCCGTCCCAGGTGCGTGGCCAGGGGTTCTCGGCCTGCTGCCTGAGCACCGGCATCACCGACTGGTATTCGCGCGCCAGCAGACTCACGGGCACGGCGCGGCGCGGTCCGATGTCGAGGTCCTTGGTGTCGCGGTTGAACTGGATCAGCGAGTCGCCGCCGAGACCGTAGGTCTGGACGTGGACGGCCTCGACCATGGTGCGGTGTCCGCCGACCAGCGCCCCCTGGGGGTCGAGCCGCGGCCGCCCGTCGACCAGCCGCGCGACGTCCGTGGTGGTGCCGCCCATGTCGGACACGTACACCGTCTGTGCGCCGCTGAGGTGGCTTGCGCCGACCAGGCTCGCCGCCGGGCCGGAGAGGATGGTTTCGACCGGGCAGGCGGCGGCGACCTCGCTGCCGATCAGCGAGCCATCCCCCTTGACAACCATCAGCGGCGCGGTGATCGCGTGCTGATCGAGGATGGCCCGGCAGGCGCCGAGCAGCCGATCGAGGATGCCGAGCAGGCGGGCGTTGATCGCCGCCGTCAGGGCGCGTCGCGGCGCGTCGAGCGCAGCGCTCAACTGGTGGCCGCAGGACACCGGCAGCCCGCTGAGCCGTGTGATGGTGTCGCGCATCTCGATTTCATGCTCGGGGTTGCGCACCGCGAACACGCTCGAAACGGCGAACGCGGACACCGTGGGCCCGTGCTCGGCGATGGCGCGCTCGAGCGCCTCGACGTCGAGGGGCCGCAGCGCGTTGCCGTGGGCGCCGTGGCCGCCGTCGATCAGCACGATCGGCTGCCCGAGCAGCGTGTCGCGCAGGTCCTGACGCGTCAGGTGGCTGTCGCGAAAGCCGGCCAGAATCAGGCAGACCGGCTCGCCTTCGCCCTCGACGATGGCGTTGGTCGCCAGTGTGGTCGACAGCGAGACCAGTTCGATGTGCTGCCCCGCCGCTTTCGGCAGCACGGCGGCGATCGCCCCGCCGATGCCGATCGACAGGTCCTGCTTGGTGGTCAGCGATTTGGCGGCCGCCACCACCTGCTGGTTGGGGTCGAGCAACACCGCATCGGTGTAGGTGCCACCGGTGTCTATACCGAGTTTGAGTGCCATGCCGGAGCCATCAAAAAGTCGTCGATTGCGCTACAGATGATTGTAAACTCCGGCGCCTAGCACACTGTCATGGATACGCCTGACTCTTTCGGTTCGAAGTCACTTTCGCTCGGCAAGTGTGTTGCAAGATGAGGGTGCCTGCTGTGCGGGCCGTTTCATCCACCGAACTGACACCGAGGGGGCGCAGTGAGCACTGAACGCGGCGACAGTCCCGCACCGGATTTCCTCCGGAGTTTCGGCGTGTACCCGGGACGGGCCCAGACGCACGTGCATTTCCTGTTGGTGGACACCTTCGCGTTCATGCCCTTCATCTCGGTGCTCGAGGTGCTGCGCCTGAGCAACCGCTTGCGCGGTGATCAACGCTTCAGCTGGCAGTTCTACTCCACCCACGGCGATCCGGCCCTGGCCAACAACGGCCTCAGCGTGCCGGTCGAGGGCAGCCAGCTCGACGGCGGGACCGCCGACATCGCCGTGGTCTGCGGGCCGCACGACCCGTTCAACTACCGCGACCGCAACACCTACGCCTGGGCGCGGCGGTATGCGACGGCCGGGTCCACGCTGATGGCGGTCGACACGGGCACCTACCTGCTGGCGCGCGCCGGGGTGTTGCAGGGCTACCGCTGCACCCTGCACTGGGAGAACATTCCGGGTTTCGTCGAGGAGTTCCCGGACATCGTCGTCTCGCAGGAGCTGTTCGAGCGCGACCGGGACCGCGTCACCTGCGCGGGTGGCACCGCCGCCATGGACATGATGCTGGCCTTCGTGCAGGACCAGCACGGCAAGGAGCTCGCGGCCGACGTCTCTGAAATGCTGATCCACAGCGCCATTCGGCTCGGGCGCGAGCCGCAGCGCATGAACCTGCGGCTGCGCACCGGCGTCAGCCACCCGGCACTGCTGGAGTCGATCGAGCTGATGGAGGCGAATGTCGAGCAGCCCCTGTCCGCGACCGAACTGTCCGACGCCGTCGGCATCTCTCGCCGTCAACTCGAACGGCTGTTTCGCCGGTACATGGACACCACGCCGTCGCGCTACTACCTGAACCTGCGACTCAATCGCAGCATGCAATTGCTGCAGCAGACGAGCCTGCCGATCATCGAGATTGCCCTCGCGTGCGGTTTTGCCACCGCCGGGCACTTCAGCCAGTCCTTTCGAGCGTTGTTCAACCAGACGCCGCGCGAGGCCCGCCGTCAGGTGCGCACGCTGTGGTGACTCAGCTCGACTGAGGCAGCAGGTCCTTGACCGCGTCCGACATGCTGATGATGCCGTTTTCGACGTAGTCCTCGTGTGAGTCCTCGATCGCGTCGAGCTGGTAGAGGTAGTTGACCATCAGCCCGTAGGATTGCGCGATGCCGCGTTCGGAACGGTCTGCGTAGCGGTTGATCTGGTGCACGCGCGCGCCGTTGCTCAAGTGAAAGTGGGCCACCGGGTCGAGTGCCGAGGCGCCGTTCTTGCGCTTCTGTTCGCAGAGGTAGCGTGCGCAGAGCGGCACCATCACGGCTTCCGCCGCCTCGCGTGCGGCCGCGTCGGCCAGCCAGTCGCCGTCCGTCAGCCACTCGGCGACGGGTTTTTCCGCGTGAAACAACGCCATCTCGGGCGGCGCGGCGTCGAGCTCAGCCTGCGCCTCGGCCGACCTGAGGTACGACTGCGCCCACCGCCGGAATCCCGGAATCGGTGAGAGCGTCGAGAAGGTGTTCAACGCGGGCAGCTCGGGTTTGAGGTGCTCGACCACGCGCTTGATCAGAAAGTCGCCGAGGTTCACGCCGGCGAGGCCCGCCTGGGTGCTGGAGATCGAGTAGAAGATGGCCGTGTTGGCGGTTTCGGGGTCGACGGTTGGCCGCTCGGGGTCGAGGATGGCCTGGACGTTGTCGGCAATCCGCTCGAGCAGCGCGACCCAGACGAAGATCAGCGGCTCGTCCGGCATCTGTGGGTGAAAGAAGGCAAAACACCGCCGATCCTCGGCCAGACGGTTTTTCAGGTCATCCCAGCCGGAGACGCGGTGCACGGCCTCGTAGTGGATGAGCTTTTCGAGCGTCGAGGCCGAGGCGTCCCAGGTGATCTGACGCAGTTCGAGGAAACCGACGTCGAACCAGCTCTTCAGCTGGCGCTTCAAATCGTCGTCGAGCGCTTGCAGCGCCGGGTCGTCGCACGCGCACGTGATCAGGTCAGCGCGCATGTCGACGAGGAACTTGACGCCTTGTGGCAGGGCGTTGAACTGTGTGAGCAGTCGCAGGTGGGCTGGCCGCAGGCAGTTGCGCAAGGTCTGCGCCGCCTGCAGTTCGCGCCCGGGCGTGTCCGAATCGAACAGGCCCACCACCGCGTCGTTGATCGCCTCGCGGTCCAGCGGAAAGCGGGTGGCGAGCAACTGCAGCATCTTCTGACGCCCTTCGGCGTTGAGCAGCAGGTAGGTCTCGCCGAGCTTGACCGCACGGTGACGCGCCGACACCTCGCCACCGCGGCCGGTCAGGCAATCGTGCATCAGCGCGAGCAGGTGCTGTTGCTCCTCCTCGTGCAGGTAGGGGCTGATCTTCAACGGCTCGGTGGAATCGCCTTTTGCGCTGGTCTGGCGCCACAGCTTGGCCAGGCCGTCGAAGGTGCGGGCGAAGAAACTCGGGTGCTGGGCGGCTTGATCCATCGGCGTCGTCGTCGGCTGTCAACGTTTTGGAAGCGCAAAAAAAATGCCGCCTGAGTCAGGCGGCAAAACACCAAAAGGAGGATGGAGGAGGTGCCGGCTACCCACCGGGATTGCCGACAGTGAGGTAACTGTACCAAACGTTGTGCAATGCGTCAAGTGACGTTCATTCATGGATTAACAGTAACGATAGCGGTTCAGTAGCTGCAAGTAGCTGATTTAAATTATAAAAATATGGTGCACATTTGCCCTACTGTTTGCATTTTATCGCTACCAAGTGCCTTCATTTTGACGCCAAAACGGACTTTTTTGTGCGACGCAACATCCGTCTGGTTCAACAGCTCCCAGCCGAATGGCGTGCGATGTTGGCCCGTGTCTGCGGTGTCCGGGATGCGATGGGTGCTCCGTAATGCGGCGGCGTCACGCCTAAGTCATTGATCTGATTGATCTGAAGCTGTCGCCGTCCACACCGCTGTCTGAATCCGGCAAACGCAGGTAAACGGGCGGTCAACACGGTCTCCGGGTGGCCGATAGCGGGCAGGGTCGGGTGCCCACGTCGGCTAAAGCATTTGAGTAGTACACCGATACACTCAACAGGCGCCGGCGCCTGGCCAGCCACTCGCAGGGGGTTCGGGTCGAAGCCGGAGGGTACAGCGCAGCGGGTATCTCACTACTCCCCCTGCCGCATGGACGCGGCGAGAACACCGTCACATGGAACCCTGCAATAACGACAAAAACGATGGCGTTACGGAAGACGCACACTTACCCGCCCGTTGAGGCGGGTTTTTTTTTGCCTGTCACATCGGCGCGTGGTGTGTCAGTTGAACACCACGTCGAACACGTCCTGGTAGGTCTGGGCAAAGTGCGCCGTGACGCCGGTCTTGATCTGCTCGGGCAGTTCGTCGAACTCGGATCGGTTGGCTGCTGGCAGGATGACTTCAAAGATCCGGCTGCGGCGTGCGGCGATCACTTTCTCCCGAATACCGCCGACGGCGAGCACCTGGCCGGTCAGCGTCAGCTCGCCCGTCATGGCGAGCTTGCGCTTGATGCGCCGACCGGTGGCAAGTGAGAGCAGCGCGGTGGTCAGCGTGACGCCAGCACTGGGCCCGTCCTTCGGTGTGGCTCCCTCGGGCACGTGCACGTGCAACGCGGCGGTGTCGAACCAGGCCGGATCAGCGCCGAAGCGGTCGGCGTTGGCCGTGACATAGCTGCAGGCGATCTCCGCGGATTCTCGCATGACGTCGCCAAGCTGGCCGGTCAGCTTGAAACTCCGCGCAGCGTCGTGAACGCGACTGGCCTCTACGGGCAGGGTGGCACCACCCAACGCGGTCCACGCGAGGCCGGTGACCACGCCGACGCCCTTGAGCACCTCCTCGGGGCGAAAGAGCGGGGCGCCGAGGTAGTGCTGCAGGTTCTTGCCCGTGACACTGACCCCCTTTGCGCCTTGCTCGAGAATCTCCACCACGGCCTTGCGCGCGATGCGCTGCAACAGTTTTTCGAGGTTGCGCACGCCCGCGTCGCGCGCGTAGCCCTCGATGATCTGGCGGAGCGTGGCGTCGCTGATCTTGAGTTCGCGCTTTTTCAGACCGGCGCGCTTCAGCACCCGCGGGAGCAGGTGTGCCTTGGCGATATCGAATTTTTCCTGGGCGATATAGCCCGACAGGGAGATCCGGTCCATGCGATCGAGCAGGGGCCGCGGGATGGTGTCGAGCTGGTTGGCCGTGCAGATGAACAGCACTTTCGAGAGGTCGACGCGCAGGTCCAGATAGTGGTCCAGAAAGGCGTTGTTCTGCTCCGGGTCAAGCACTTCGAGCAGGGCCGAGGCCGGGTCACCCTGAAACGATGTACCAATCTTGTCGATTTCATCGAGCATGATGACCGGGTTGGAGACTTCGACGTCTTTCAGTGCCTGCACCAGTTTGCCCGGCATCGCACCGATGTAGGTGCGGCGGTGGCCCTTGATCTCGGCTTCATCCCGCATGCCCCCCAGGCTGAAACGGTAGAACGCGCGGCCGAGCGCATCCGCGACGGCGCGCCCGATCGAGGTCTTGCCGACACCCGGCGGTCCCACCAACAGCAGAATGGAGCCGCTGACTTCGCCGCGGTACGCGCCGACGGCCAGAAACTCCACGATGCGGTCCTTGACATCGGCAAGGCCTGCGTGACTGTCGTCGAGCACCTGTCGCGCATGGCGGATGTCGAGCTTGTCTTCCGAGTGCACGCCCCACGGCACCGACGTGACCCAGTCGAGGTAGTTGCGTGTGACGCCGTACTCGGGTGAGCCTGTCTCGAGCAGAGAGAGCTTCTTGATCTCTTCGTCAAAGCGTTTCTTGACGTGCTCGGGCGGTGTCACGGCGTCCATGCGTGCAGTGAAATCGTCAATGTCCGAGGTGCGGTCGTCCTTGGATATGCCAAGCTCGGTCTGGATGACCTTGAGCTGCTCGCGCAGGAAGAACTCGCGCTGCTGGGAGCTCATACGCTGGTTGACTTCGCTCTCGATGCGCTGGTGCAGCTGTGCGACTTCGATTTCCTTTCGCAGCAGCACCGTTACGTGCTTCATGCGGGGCAGGAGTTTGACCGTGTCCAACACGCGTTGCAGCTCGTCGCCGTCAGCGGTGGTGACGGCGGCGCCGAAATCGGCCAACGGAGAGGGCTGATTGAGGTTGAAGTGGGTGAGGAAGTTCTTCACCTCCTCGTTGTAGAGCGGGTTGATGTTGACCAGCTCCTTGATCGCCTGGATCAGCGACATGGCGTAGGCCTTGACCTCGTTGCTGTCAGCCGATTTCGTCACCGGGTAGTGCACGCTGGCTCGCCAGGGCGCGCTGTCATTGAGCCACTGGTTGACGGTGAATCGACGCACCCCCTGCGCGATGA
Source organism: Pseudomonadota bacterium (assembly GCA_039196715.1). Taxonomy (NCBI): domain Bacteria; kingdom Pseudomonadati; phylum Pseudomonadota; species Pseudomonadota bacterium. Next base: position 4,737 of record JBCCUP010000062.1, on the reverse strand, counting down.
ACTGCAGGTGATCGTCGTCGCTTGCGACGTGGTGGATGCGCACCACCGTGCCGGTGTCGTGGAAGGTCACGGTGCCGTCATCTGACGGAGATTCACCGCAGTACATCAGGCCCGCCACGCGCATCGGATGTTCCAGCGCCGCCTTCAGCGACGGCTCCCATTGCTCCCGGTCGATCGTGATCGCGTGAACCTGCGCCGGGAAGAACGGACGCCCGTACACCGGCAGGATGACGAGTTCCTCGGGCAGGGCGTCGTCGGGCAGCGCGAGTGGTTTGGCGTTGGCCTCGTCCGGGTCTGCGGCGTCGAGCAACTCACCCCGTGCGGCGTCTTCGTTCATGGCAGGGCTCTTCGAGCGGGCGTGAACGGGGACAATTGGGCCGCGCGGCCTGCAATTCAAGTCGCGCGGTAGGCCCAGACGCCGTCGTGTTCGGTGCGTTCGAGCTGGCCGCGCGTCTGCAGCAGCACGAGGTGTGCGATGATCTCTCCGATGGCAAACATCTGCTGGTGCAGGTCGAGGTCGGCACGAAACATCAGTGGCACCAGGTCGCAGGCCGTGCGGGCCTCTTCCCGACACCAACCGAGCACGTCCTCGAGCCGCGCGTCGTGGTGTGACACGAGTGCGTCTATGCGCCGCTTGACACCGCGGAAAGGCCTGTCGTGGCCTGGCAGCACCAGCGTGTCATTGTCCAACGCACCGAATTTCGAAAAGTCGGCGAGGAACTCGCCAAGCGGATTGGCCCCGGCGTTGTAGGAAAACACCGAGGTGTTGGGCGTGATCCGGGGGAGGATCTGATCGGCCGAGAGCAGCAGGTTGTCTGCCGCGCAAAAGAGGCAGAGCTGCTCCGGGGTGTGGCCGCCCGCGGTGATGGCGCGAAACCGCCGACCGCCGAGCGTGATCTCGTCGTCGTCGGCAATGCGCGTGTAGTCGGGTGGCACGCTGTGCACTGACGCACGGTAGGCGTTGCCCCGCCCCGCGTGTTGGTTCAATCGCGCGTTGTCCATGCCGTGCCGCCGGTAGAAATCCTGGCTCGCTCTGGCGATCTGATCGTCTCCGGCGCGTGCGAGGAAGCCGGCAACGATCCACTCGGTTTGCGGCATGATCACCCGAAAGCCGTACCGTTCGACGAGGAAACCCACGAGGCCGTAGTGGTCGGGGTGGTAGTGGGTGCAAATCACGCGCGGGTCGGCGCCGAGGTCTCGCTGCGCAAGCAACGTGTCCCAGTGTGCCCTGCAGTCCGCGGTGTTGTAGCCCGCATCGACGACCACCAGTCCGTCGGGGTCGTCGATGAGGTAGACGTTGATGTGGTTCAGCCGGATCGGCAGCGGCAGGCGGAACAAGGAGACGCCCTCGACCACAGGGGTGATGCTGCCGGGCGCAGGGCTGTCTTCCCAGTGCCAGCTCACGGCGTGGGCGTCTGGGGCGTCGGTCATCCGGCTGTCTCTGTGGGGCACCAAGGCAGGCCATCGAGTACGCGCTGGAACGCGGCGTCGTGAGACGCCTCGAGGCAAACGAGGTCGCCGTTGAAGGGGTGGCAAAACGATAGCTGCTTGGCCATCAACAGTAAACGGTGAGCGTTGAAGCGCTCGGCGATGTACCGGTTGTGGACCGATTTGCCGTAACTGGTGTCACCGAGAATCGGGTGGTTCAGGTGTTTCAGGTGCTGTCGAATCTGGTGTCGCCGACCGGTCATCGGCTCTGCCTGCACCAGGCTGTAGCGTGTGGTCGGGTACCGGTCGACGTGCTCGTCGATTTCGGCGTGCGCGAGCGGGGTGAAATGCGTGGTCGCGTCGCGTCGTGCGCCGGTGTCTCGGTCGCGCACCGGGTGCGCCAGCTCGATTGCCGTGGTCATGTGGCCGCGCACGACGGCGTGGTATTGCTTGCGGACGCCGGTCGGCCACACCGCGCTCAAGCGACTGGCCGCTTCGGTGTGTTTGGCCAGGACCATGACGCCCGAGGTGGCGCGGTCCAGCCGGTGAACGGGGGCACACCGCAGCCCGGTCTGTGACGCCAGGCGGGTGACCAGGGTGTCGCTGTTGCGGGCGTCGATGTGGCTCGGGTGCACCAACAGGCCTGCGGGTTTGTCGACTGCGATAAAATGCGCGTCTTCAAACAGGATGGCCGTGTCGGTCTCGGTGGGCATGCGCCATGGTACCTCAGGGCCGGCGCCGGGAGCGGGGTCGCGTGGTTGGCCGTCCAAGCGACTTGCCACGCGATCGGCCGCTGGCACACAGAGCAGTCCATGTTACTGCGGCAACACGAGGCGGACGTGAGCGTGTCGGCGGACGGACGCAATTTCGACGACTTGTTTGAACGCCTGGCTGACCGTGTCCACGGTGGCCTCAAGGGGCAACTGCGCTTGTCCGCCAGTGTCCGTCAACTGCGCAACACGGTGCTGCCGCACGATGGCGGCGTGTGCGCGGTGTTGGACGTGGGTGCCGGTCTCGGGCAGGTGGCCTTGCAACTGGCCGCCGACGGGCACCGGGTGACGGCGCTGGACATCAGCGCGCGCATGGTGGCGCACATTGAAACGCGTGCCGAGCAAAGCGGTCTTCGCCTGCGGTGTCTGCACGGTTCGGTCCAGTCGCGCCACCGCGAACTGGTGCACGACGCGGGTGGGTTCGATGTGGTGTGTTGCCACGCGGCGCTCGAGTGGATGACCGACCCCGAGCAGGCGATCGGGTTGTTGTCCACTCTATTGGCCCCTCGGGGGGCGCTGTGCTTGTTGTTCTACAACAACGCAGCTCTGGTACACCGAAATCTGATACGCGGCAACTTCCGACGTGCCCAGGCACCGCCGCAACCCGGTACGGCCGGTGGCCTGACGCCCACTCACGCGCTCGAGCTGGCAACCGTCAGTGCCTGGCTCGAGGCGGCCGGCCTCGAGGTCGAGCACCGCTTCGGTGTCCGGGCGATCCTCGATTTCCTGCCACCTGCGCTCGCCGAGGCCCGCGGTCTGGACACGCTCGAGGCGCTCGAGCGGTGGCTCGAACAACGCGAGCCGCACTGGCGACTGGCGCGCTACCTCCACCTGATTGCACGGCGCGCTCAGGCCTGACTCGGCTGCGCGCTTCGCTCAGTGGGCGCGGTTGCGGTCGCGACGTGCGCGGGTCGGCAGCGGTGCGGTCTGGGTCGCTTGCACCAGCAGGCGCCGGAACGCCTCGACCGTCTGGTTGAGTTTGTCGGCGTCCAGCGTGTCGATGTAGCCCAGCAATTCTCGGGCTTCAGCTGAGCGGTTGGCACCCTGCGGGAGGCAGAGCAACCAATTCAGAAATGCCGCGCGCGCGGTGCGCTCGGCGTGCGATTGGGAGGTGTGGTTCATCAGGCGCGCCCCGCTGCCAGAGGGCCGGACAAGGGGCGATACGCGCGCGGTGTCTGCGTGCGTGTCGGTGCACCCCGCCCGACAGGTTGGACAACGCGATGCGGCAGGTCTCCTGGCTCTCGTCCCCGGATGGTGGCCTTCCCGGTGCCCGACTGGGGCCCAGTGACTCTACCTGGGTGCGCGTTCAGGGCGCGCTGACGACTACAGTTGCGGGGGCAGCTCCGGCTTGCCGTGCAGAGGCACGTGACCGGATTCCCGTTTTAATCCCGAAGGGAACACACATCGCACCGTAACTGTGGACCGGACGCGCTCTGGCTGCAAGTCCGTGCGCGACCGGGTGCGTGGCCGACGCGCCACGCGCGGGGTGCCGTGGTCGGGCGTGTGCGCTGAAATCAGCTTTCGGTCAGCTCGCTCGCGGGTTCGGTGGCCAGGGGAGGCGGTTCGGGTTGCGCCTTGTCGGTGAGGTACTGCGCGCAGACCACGCGCAGGAACGACGCGAAGTTGCGTGACTCGATTTGCGTGTCGTCGAGCTCGTTATGCAACTTGTTGATGAGCTGCGGGAGAGACAACTTGTCCGCTTCTGCCATCTCGCCGAGCACCTGCCAGAAGCCGTTCTCCAGGCGGATGCTGGTGACCGAGCCACGCAATCGGACGGACCGACGTGTGCTCTCGTACAGTGAGGCGGTGTCTTCTCGCTGCTCCGTCGCGGTCATGGTGTTCTCCTCGTGTGCGTATCCGTGCACGGTGTCGTGTGTTGTCGGCGCAACGCGTGTCGCTTGTGCAGGCCCGTGCGGCGTGTGAGACGGGGATTGCAACGTTGCGAACGCGGTTATCCTAACGCATAGCGCAAGTATGGACACGTTACAATCGCTTATCCAGCCGCGTACGCCTTTTTTTCAGCGTTTCGCATTGCGCCAGCCGGTCGAAGCCCTGCACCGGACCCGGTACCGTGAGTACACACACGACAGGGGTCGCGTGAGCCCGTCAGCTTCGACAGGGTGCACGCCTTCGGGCAGCCCGCGTCGCCGTCGCCGTCGGCGTCAGGGCGGTGGCGGGTTGACCGTGACGACCACGGTGGCCGTGTCGGTGCCGCCACGGCCGTCGTCGACGCTGTAGCCGACATTGAAGGTTGTCAACACGGTGACAGCCGGTGCGGTGACGCTGACGAGTCCGGCGGCGTTGACCGTGGCACTCGGCAGGCCGCCGGTGCTGGTGATCGCGTAGCTGAGCGGGTCGCCGTCGGGGTCGGTCGCGTTGTCGGCGACGCTGACCGCGCCGCTGGCACCGCTGGCGAGCGCGATGGCGTCGTCGGTGGCGGTGGGCGGCTGGTTGGCCGGCGGGTTGACCGTGACGACCACGGTGGCGGACGCGGTGCCGCCGCGGCCGTCGTCGACGCTGTAGGCGACGTTGAAAGTGC